>JAEUIB010000635.1 GCA_016795255.1 Planctomycetota bacterium | reverse complement strand
GTCGCTCGACGCCTGAGCCCCGGTCGAGCTCGACGCCGGCGCTGCACCCTTCGGGCCCGCATCGCGCGGGAAGTAGACACCGGCCGCGACGGCCAGCACGACCGCTCCGCCGACGATCGCGAGCATCGGCTTCTTGTTCCCGCTCGGCGCCGGCGTTGCCGCGCCCGCGCGCCGCGTCGAAGTCCGCGCGCCGGCCGCCGGCGCTCCGCCGCCAGCTTTGCGCCGCACGATCGGACCGCGCGGTCCGGCTTCCGTCGGCGCGGGCTCGGTCGCCGGGACTTCGTCGATCAGCTCGTCGCCGGATCCGACTCCGGTGTCCGCCGGCGCCGGCGTGACCTCGAGGCCGGCGTCGAGTTCCTCGAGTGCGGCGGCGCCAGGGACCGTGATCGTGCCGCGATGGCACTTCGGACACTGGAACACCGACCCTGGCGCCTTCCCCGTCACGTTGAACGAGGCGGCGCAGGCCGTACAGCTTGCGTTTTGCACGTTTTCCTTCCCTCCGACGGGCGGCGAGCTCGACGAGGCGCGGAGTATAACCACGCGTTCGCCGGGTTCCCGCCGTCGCCCGCGCGTCGAGCTTCCCTCCGGCGGATCGAGACCATCGTGATGCGCGCGTGCCGTCGCCCGTTCTCGTCGCTGTCGTCCGTCGTGCTGCTGGCGTCGATCGTGGGTTGCGACCCCGGTCCGTCGCGCCCCCTCGAAGTCGTCCGCTCGTCCGTCGACGTCGCCGCCGACGCGCGCGGCCGCGCCGAACTGCAGATGGCCGGCGGCGATCTGCACGTGTTCGTCGGCGAAGGGGGTTCGGCGGCGGAAGCCGAGTTCCAATTCGACTGGGAGCCGATGCGGCCGAAGCTCGACGTCGACACGAGCGGACCGATGCCGCTCGTGCGGATCGGGCAGCCGTCGATCCCGGAAGAAGCCCGTCGTTCGCACAACATCTGGAAGGTGTCGTACGACGGCTCCCGCATCACGCAGTACGCACTGACGCAAGGCGTCGGCGCGTGCGCGCTGACGATCACCGGCTCGCGCGTCGAGCAGTTCGAAGTGCGCCTCGGGACGGGCTCGCTGACGATCGACCTGTCGGGAGTCGTCCGATCCGTCAGCGGGCGGATCGAGCTGAACAACGGACGCCTCGTGCTGCAGTTGCCGCATCGCCACGGCGTGAAGGTCCATCGCAAGATCGTCGTCGGCTACGCGACGCTGAACGGTGAGGAACAGAAGGACGCGACCTGGACCAGCGCGAACTACGACACCGCGCCGATCCGGGTCGACCTCGACGTGCTGGTGCTCGGTGGCGAGATCGAGATGAAGACGCAATGAGGCACGGCGCGCGCGGCTTCGCGTTCGCACTCGGTTCGGCGTTGGCGTTCGCGTTGATGGGTTGGTGCGTGCGACTCGCCGGCGACCACATGCCGCCGCCCGAAGTCGCGTTCGGCCGCGGACTCGTCGGCTGCGTGGTGCTGTTGCCGTTGGTCGGTCGTCGCGCGATGGTGCTGGTGACGCGTCGATCCCTGTGGCTGTGGGTCCGCAGCGTCGCCGGCGCGGCCGCGGTGCTCTCGTTCTTCTGGACGGTCCACGAATCCAGCATCGCGTCGTCGCGGGCGCTGACCGACCTCGCGCCGGCGTTCGTCGTGCTGCTGGCGTGGCTGACGCGGACCGAGCCGCCGCGCTTGCGGCTGTGCGGCGTGATCCTCGCGATGACGGCGGCCGCCGTGCTGCTGAACCTCGACGAGTCTTCGGGCGTCTCGGGTCTCGTGCTCGGCGTCGGGTTGTTCGGCGCTCTGTGCGCGAGCATCGCGTACCACGCGCTGCGGCAGGCCGCGCAGTTGTTCTCGAGCCGGTTGGTCGTGCTCGGCCTCGCGATCGCGATGACGGTCGCGGCGCCGTTCGCGCCGTCGTCGCGGTGGGTGGTCCCCGATGCCCGCGGCTTCGCGCTGCTGATCGCGGTCGGCGGTCTCGGGATCCTCGGCCAGATCTGGATGACCCGGGCCTACGTCGACTTGTCGGCGGCCGTCGCGTCGGCGCTCGGGACGACGGCGCTGCTGTGGAGCGTGCTGATCGACGTCGTGTTCCAGGGGCGTCCCGTGACCCTCCAGGCCGGGATCGCGTACGCCGTCATCGCGGTCGGCGCGGCATCGATCCAGTGGATCGAACGGCGTCCTTCGGATGCGTATCCTGCGCGCACCAAGCGAACCGTCGGAGCCTCGGCGTGAGCTCGTCGCGTACATCCTCGGTGGCAGCGCGTCGCGGCGCCGGCGGCATCGTCCCGATCGTGTTCGTCACCGTGTTCGTGCTGGTGATGATCGCGTGCCTGCGGCGCGACGACGTCGATCCGCGCCGCATCGCGTGGAAGCCGGTCGATGCGGTCAACGCGAAACTGCCCGAGTCGATCCGCGTGTTCGCGTGGGAATCCGAAGGGCCGCCGCTGCGCGCGTGGTACGTGCGCGTCCGCGAGAGCGACGACGACGTCCGGACCCGCGTGGTGTCCGCGACCGACGACAACCAGCGCGAAACCTGCAGCGAGATCGCGAAGCGCACCGGCGCCGTCGTCGTGCTGAACGCGGGCTACTTCGGCGCCGACGGCAAGAAGACGTATCCGTCGGGATTGCTGCTCGAGAACGGCCGCATCGACACCGCGGCGGCCGACTACCAGACGCGCGAGGACCCGAACACGAAGGAGAAGATCCGCTACGAACTGACGCGCGGCGCGATCGGGTTCACGGCCGACGATCGAGCGGACATCGCGTACTGCGTGACGAAGGACGACGTCGTCTACGAAGTGCCGGAGCCGGTGAAGAACCAATCGCGCCGGCCCGCGTCGCGGCTGCCTCCCGAACGCTGGCGCGTGTGGGACGTGATCGACGCGGTCCAGGCCGGGCCCGTCCTCGTGCGCGACGGAGCGGTCGACGTCACCGACGACGAAGAGGTGTTCTTCGGCTCGACGATCCCGCTGGTGCATCCGCGCTCGGCCGTCGGCATCACCGCCGAGGGCGATCTGATCCTGCTGGTCGTCGAGGGCCGACGGCCCGAGAGCCGCGGGGTCGATCTGCCCGAGCTGGCGCTGATCCTCGACGAACTCGGTTGCGTCGAGGCGCTGAACCTCGACGGCGGCGGATCGTCGACGCTGGTCGTCGACGGCGAACGGCTGAACCAGTTGCCGTCCGGACAACCGGAAGAACGCGAAGTCGCGTCGGCGCTCGTCGTCGAATGGCGGCGCTGATCGGGGATCGGGGCGCGGGGCGACGACTCGGCGTCACTTCACCGGCCACTTCGCGATCCCGTCGGGATCGGGGTCGATGCCGAGGAACGAGCACCGGATCAACTCGATCGGGATCGGGCCGAGCGACAGCACCGTGTCGTGGAACTGCTTGTCGGTGACGCGTGCGCCGAGCTCGGCGCGCAGTTGGCGAAGTTGCAGGCCGCCGATCATGTACCCGCACTGGTACAGCGGCGAGTAGTCGCCGGCGATGTACCGACGCACTTCCGACGTCGCCGCGAAGCGCTCGTGGCCGACTTGCTCGACCAGCGTGTCGACCATCTGCGCGGGCGTCATCTCGCCCAGATGGAACTTCAGGCTGACGAGGATCCGCGCGCAGCGATGGGCGCGCCAGAACAACATGCCGATGCGCTCGTGGGCGTTGCGCGGATAGCCGATGTCCCAGAACAGCATCTCCCAGTACAGCGCCCAACCTTCGACGAGGAACGGCGTCGACACGATCTGGCGGTCGGGCCGCTCGCGCCGCGCCATGAAGCCTTGCAGGTGATGGCCCGGGATCAGCTCGTGCGGCGTGACGTTGCGCGTGAAGTGGCGGTTGTTGCCGCGCAGCGACATCTCTTTGTCGTCGTGATCCATCGCGTCGGTCGGATACGAGACGCCCATCGCTTGCGGGTTGTAGACCGCGTACGGCAGCACGCGCTGCGTCTCGCGCGACAGCATCTCGACGCGCCACGTCGCTTCGCACAGCGGCGGGATCGTCACCAGGTCGCGGTCCTTCAGGAACTGGATCGCGAACTTCGCCTGCTCGGCGACGAGGTCGTCCTGCGCGCCGGGTTCGACGTGATCGGCCTTGGTCGCGGCCAGCGCGGCCTTCCAGTCGTCGCCGAACCCGAGTTCGCGCGCCGCGCGCTTCAGCTCGGTCTCGCACCACTTCATCTCGCGGTCGCCGATCGCGATCAATTCTTCGGGTGTCGTCGCGAGCATCTCGCCGCGCAGGTCCGCGAGCAGCGCGTCGCGGCCGATCGGGTCGCCGACCAGCGGATCGTCGTCGCGGCCGCGCAGACCGGCGACGTCCTCGCGCAGGAAGCGCGCGTAGTCGGACAGCGCGCGCGACACCTCGGACACCGGTTGGCGCAGCCACCACGTCGCGAGCGGGTCGAAGCCGTCGTAGAACGCGAACCATTCGGACAGCACACGACGCACGTGGTCGACCGCGCCCGCGGCGCGGCGGGCGAGCACGGGCGTCGCGACCTGCGCGCCGGACGCGCGCTGGGCCGTCAGATCCTTGCGCAATGCGTCGATGCGATCGGCGAGCGGCGCGAGTTCCGCGGCCACGGCCTGCGGTTCCATCGGCACGAGCGTCCGACGCTCGTGCTCCAGCGCCATCACGGTCTCGCGGAACGGCAGCAGGTGCGCGATCTCGTCGAGTTGCCGCCGCGCGAGGTCGATCGCCGCCGCCTCGTTGCGCAACGCCAACCCCAGGATGACGCGGTCGATCTTCGCGGTCGCGCCGAGCGTCGCCACGTCGACCGCGTCGAGCCGCGCACGCCACTGCGCGAGGAACGCCGACTTCGCGTCCCACGTCCGCGGGTCGAACCGCAGGTCGTTGAATTGGTCGAAGTCCCGGGCGTCGACCTGGTACGCGCGCAACAGCGGCGCGAGATCGGCCACCGCCGCGGCCGGGCTCGCCTGGGCGGGTGCCGGCGGGACCGGTGCGAGGGGGGCCAAGGACGCGAGCGCGACGACGAGGGCGGGCGCGGGCATGCGGAGGGCTCCGGGGTTCGCGGCGAGCGGGCGGGCAGCGTACCGGAGCGATTCGTGGGCTTGTGCGGCGGCTCGCGGCGCGCACAATCGCCGTCCCCATCCGCTCGGAGCCTCCCCATGAGCCCTCAAGCCGAAGTCCATCGCAAGGCGCAGGAGTACCTCGCGGGCCGCGACGTCGTCGCTCTGCTGGCCGAACTGCCGGCGAAGCTCGAGACCGCGATCAAGGGGCTCGATTTCAAGATGCGCCATTGTCCGGAGGCGCCGGGCAAGTGGTCGGTCCACGACGTCGTCACGCACCTCGCGGACTGCGAAGTCATCTATCGCTTCCGCCTGCGCGCGATCGCGGCCGAGGACGACCCGAAGCTGCAACCGTTCGACGAGAACGCGTTCGCGGCGCACCTCCACTACGGCGAGACGCCGCTCGAGGAGTCCTTGTCCGTCCTGTTCACGCTGCGGCAGGCGAACGTCCGCTGGCTGAAGACGCTGAAGCCCGACGTGATGGCGCGGACCGGCCAGCACGCGGAGCGCGGGCGGGAAACGCTGCGGGACGTCGCCGTGCTGATCGCGTGGCACGACGCTCGGCACTTGGCGCAGATCGCGCGCATCCGTGCCAGCCTCCTCGGCGGCGTGGGTGCCTGATGTCGATCGTGGCGCACCGACGCGTGGCGATCGTCCGCGCGCTCGTCGTAGGGGTCGCGCTGGCGACGGCCGCGTGCTCGTCGACGTCCACGAACTACGTGCCCGAACCGGTCCGCGAGGCGCCGGATCTGACCTACGCGCTGACGTTGGAGTCGAGCCCGAAGCTCGCCGTCCGCTTCGACGTCGGCGTGATCGGGTCGAGTGACGGCATCACCGAGTTCGCGCTCGACGAAGGCTTCGGCGGCGTCAAGCAAGCGGGTTCCGAGTTCGTCCGACCCGAGGCGACCGACGAACGTGGCGCGCCGCTGCAAGTCGAGCGGCCGGCGCCGTATCGCTTCATCGTGCGACACCCGCCCGGTGCGCGGATCGCGCTGCGGTACACGCTGCCGGAGACGGCACCGAAGACGCCGTTCGTCGACAGCGGGCATTTCCGGCCGGTGCTGACCTCGTCGCTGCTTCATCTGATCGGCGACGTCGCGCTCGTCGCGCCGCGCCATCTCGACTCCGGCACGAGGCGCGTGATCGAGTTGACGTTCGCCGGGTTCAAGGACGGCGGCTGGAGCGGTGCGACGTCGTTCCGCCCCGACCTCGACGCGATCCGCGTCCGCGAGTCGATCGGCGCGTTCCGCCACGGCCTGATCGTCGCCGGCGACGTCGACGTCGATGTCGGCGCGGTGCGCGGACGACCCGTCGCGGTCGCGATGCAACGCGGCGCGTTCGGGTTCACGGCCGACGAGTTCGCGGCGCGCGTGCGCCGGATCGTCGAACTCCAGCGCGCGTACTTCCGCGACGACGACGCTCCGTATTTCCTGGTCAGCGCGATCGCGATCGGCGCGAAGTCGGAGACGTCGTTCTCCGCCGGCGGGACCGGGCTGACGCAGAGTTTCGCCGCGTTCCTGCCGCCGGGCGCCGCGTTCCACGTCGACACCGACGAGGCCAAACTGATCGACGGCCTGCTCGCGCACGAGATGGCCCATCACTGGATCGGCGGCCGCGTCGCCGTGAAACCGCCCGAGGCCGAGCATTACTGGTTCACCGAGGGGTTCACCGAGTTCGTCGCACGGCGCGTGCTGGCCGACGCGGGCTTGCTGACGCGCGCGCAGTCGATCGACGAATTGAACGCGACGTTGCTCGAGTACCACGTGAACCCGGAGAAGAACGCTCCGGCCGCGCGGATCGCCGACGCGTTCTGGGCCGATCCAAACGTCGGTGACCTGCCGTACCAACGGGGCAATCTGGTCGCGATCGTCGTCGATCACGCGATCCGCGCACGCACCGGCGGCAAGAACGGCGTCGACGATCTCCTGCGCGAACTCGTGCGGGACGCGGGCGAGGGGCAACTCGTCGTCGACACCGACGATCTGCTGCTGCGCATCAGCGCGTGGGCCGGCGCCGACGTCGCCGCGCGCGTGCGCGCCGTCGTCGTGAACGGCGAGACGGTCGAGCTCGACCCGACGACGTACGCGCCGTCGCTGCGGTACGTGCCCGGGGATCCGCCGCAATTCGTGGACGCCGAAGCCTCGCCGACGCCGTGAGCTCGGGCCGCTAGCGAATGTCTCGATCGACGAGCGATCCGCGACGCACGAAGCGCTTCGCGACGAGGAACCCGATCGCGGGCACGACGAACGCGACGCCGATCGTCAGCGGCAGCGCGAGCGCGGTCTCGCGTTGAGCGCCGGCCCACGCGTACAGCGTCGCGACCGGGATCGTGCCGAGCGTCGACCACGCGAAGAACGGCGCAGCGCGCATGCGGCCGAGCCCGGCGCAACCACTGACGATCTCGGTCAGCATCGGCACCGACCGCGAGAACACGATCGCGATCGGGCCGAAGCGCTCGACGAATGCGACGACGCGCGGCAGCTCGCCGGCGCCGATCAGCCGATCGAACGCGCGGATGCCGAACGCGCGGCACAGGGAGAACCCGATCGCCGAGCCGACCAGTGATCCGGCGGTGTTGACCGCGGCGCCGAGCGGTGCGCCGAGCAGCGCGCCGGACAACGTCATCAGGACCGACGACGGCAGCGGCAGCACGAGGTCGACGACCAGCAGCACGAACACGACCGCGGCCGCGACGGCGCCGCCGTGCGCCGACTGGACGGCCAGGATGCGCTCGTGGATCCACGCGTCGCCGTAGCCGAGGGCGTCCGCGGCGACGAACGCCAGCGAACACAGCAGGAACAGGGACAGCACCAATCCGAAGAAGCGGCGCACGACGCCTCGCGCGTGGGTGGGTTGTCCGTAAAGTAGCGGCCCTTTCGCATCATCTGGCGCGTGGGCAGGAAGTGGCAGCGATGAATCTGTTCGACGAACTGGAATGGCGCGGCCTCGTCCACCAAGCGACGGAGGGCGCGCGCGAGCACGTCTCGACCGGCAGCCGCACGATCTACGTCGGCTTCGATCCGACGGCGGACAGTCTGCACGTCGGCTCGCTGTTGCCGCTGCTCGCGCTGAAGCGCATCGCGGACGCCGGCCACCGCCCGCTGGCGGTCGTCGGCGGCGCGACCGGCATGATCGGCGACCCGAGCGGCAAGTCCGCCGAGCGCTCGCTGCAGACCGTCGAGCAGGTCGAGCTCAACGCGCGTTGTTTGAAGGAACAGATCGCGCGCATCTGCGCGTTGCCCGCCGACCGCATCGTGTTCGAGAACAACGCGGACTGGCTGACGAAGCTGACGCTGATCGAGTTGCTGCGCGACGTCGGCAAGCACTTCTCGATCGCGTCGATGATCGCGAAGGACTCGGTGAAGCGCCGGCTCGAGGGTCAGTCCGGCATCTCGTTCACCGAGTTCACGTACCAGGTGCTGCAGGCGTACGACTTCCTCGTGCTGCATCAGAAGCACGGCTGCACCGTCCAAGTCGGCGGCTCGGACCAATACGGCAACATCACGGCCGGCATCGATCTCGTCCACGCGCGCGCCCAAGCGCAGGCGTTCGGCATCACGTGGCCGCTCGTGACGTCGAGCTCCGGCGTCAAGTTCGGCAAGACCGAGGCCGGCGCGGTGTGGCTCGACGCGAAGCGCACGTCGCCGTACCGGTTCTTCCAGTTCTGGATGAACGTCGAGGACGAGCAGGTCGTGAAGTACCTGAAGCTGTTCACGTTCCTGCCGCAGGCCGAGATCGCGGCGCTCGAAGCCGAGCACGCCGCCAATCCCGGAGCGCGCGCCGCGCACAAGCGGCTCGCGGAAGACGTCACGCGCCGCGTGCACGGCGACGACGGGCTCGCCCGCGCGCAGCGGGCGACCGAGGTGTTCTTCGGCGGAGCGATGGACGCGCTCGACGTCTCCGAACTGCTCGACGTGTTCGGCGACGTCCCGTCGTCGACGCAGTCCGCGTCGAAGCTCGACGGCGAAGGCTTGGCGTTGCTCGACCTGCTGGTCGACGCGCAATTGGCGACCAGCCGCAAGGACGCGCGCCGCGCGATCGAGAGCGGCGGCGTCTACGTCAACAACCAGCGCGCGGAGTCGCCGGACGCCAAGGTGACGCGGGATCGCGCGCTCGGCGGCCAAGTGATCGTGCTCCGAAAGGGGAAACGGAGCTATCACGTGGTCCGCTTGGACGGCTGACGACGGGACGGCCGCACAGAAGACGCTGCTGCTCGACTCGATCCCGCCTCCGACCAGGTCCATCCCGATGAAGCCCGTCGCCCGTCATCTCGACGCACTGTCCGATCCGTCCGCTTCGCCGTGCGACGTCGCCGTCGTGCTGCTGCATCGCGGCGGGCCCGAGGATCGCGACGCGATCGTGCCGTTCTACGACCGACTGTGGTCGGACCCGACGGTGCTGCCGCCGCGCGGGCTGTTCTCACGCGTCGATCCGAAGGCGGCGCTGGCCGAAGCGACGCCGGCGCTGCAGAAGGCGTACGGCCTGATCGGCGGCCGAGCGCCGGTGAACGACCTCGTCCGCAGCCAGGCCCGCGCGCTCGAGAACGTGCTGAACGGCAAGCCGCTGCAAGCGGCCGTCGCGCGTGGCCGCTTCCGCGTGTTCGCGGGTTTCGTCGACGGCGGCCGCAACCTCGACGGGATCGTCGCGGAGATCGCGGCGTCCGGCGCTCGTCAGGTCGTCGTGATCCCGCTCTACCCGCAGTTCGCGCGGTTCCTCGGCGGCGTCTGCATCGACGCGTTCGAGGCCGCGGTGTCCGCGGCGAGGTTGACCGCGAAGCGGATCGTCGTCGACTCGTTCCACGACGACGCGAACTACCGCGCGGCGCTGCTGGACAAGACGGCGTCCGCGTTCGACCTCATCCCGCCGGACCTCCGCGAAACGGCGTTCCTGCTGTTCTCGGTCCACGCGCCGTCGAAGGGCCACGAGCGTGCGGAGG
>JAEUIB010000604.1 GCA_016795255.1 Planctomycetota bacterium | reverse complement strand
GTCCTTGCCCAGCGTCGGAGTGAGCGCCGCGAGGTAAGCCTGATGCACACCTTCGATCGGGATCGTGCGGTATTCAAGACCGAGGTTCTCCGCGAGGATCCGCGCGTCGTCCTTGCTGTGGTCGCTCGAGTAGCGCGACGGCATCGAGATCCCGAGCACGTTCTGCGGGCCGAGCGCGTGCGCCGCGACCACCGCGACCACGGCCGAGTCGATGCCGCCGGAGAGTCCGAGCAGCGACTTCTTGAATCCCGTGCGGGCCGCGTAGTCCTTCACTCCGCGCACGAGCGCGAGGAACGCCTGCTCGTCCTCGTCGACCGGATCGTCGGCGACCGCGGTGGTCCCCGCGCCGCTGACCGCGTCGAGATCGAACGTGACCAGCGCTTCCGCGAACCGCGGCGCGCGCGCGACGACGCGGCCACGCCCGTCGATCGCCAGCGAGTCGCCGTCGAACACCAGTTCGCCTTCGTAGCCGTCCTCGGCGCCGACCTGGTTGACGTAGACGATCGGCTTGCCGCAGTGGTCGATGTGCCGGCGCAGCAAGCGGCGCCGTTCGTCGCCCTTGCCGATGTGGAACGGCGACGCCGAGATGTTGACGATCACGTCGGCGCCGGCGGCGACGATCCGCGACGTCACCTTCGTCTCGTAGTACGTGTCCCACAGGTCTTCACAGATCTCGAGCCCGACGTGGACGCCGTCGACGTCGACGACCGTGACGCCGGAGCCCGGCGCGAAGTAGCGCCGCTCGAAGAACACGTCGTACTCGGGCAGCAGGTTCTTGCGGTGGATCGCGAGGATCTTGCCGTCCTTGACCAGCGCCGCGGCGTTGTAGACCAGCGGCCGACCGTCCCCGCCGAACCGTGCCGGATCCTGGTCGATGAACCCGACGACGGCCGCGATGCCGGCCGCGACGTGGGCGATGCGCTCGAGCGCCTCGCGCTGTTTCCGCAACAACGTCGGGCGGTACACGAGGTCGAGCAACGGGTAGCCGACCAGCGCCATCTCGGGGAACACGACGAGATGCGCCCCGGCCTCTTTCGCTCGCCGGATATGCTCCGCGATCTTCGTCTCGTTGGCCGCGACTCCGCCGACGACGGTGTCGATCTGAGCCATCGCGATGCGCACCGCTACGTCCTCCTCGATCGATGACGGGTTCATCCAGGGGGAGCGTCGGAGAGCGTCGCGGGCGGCGAAGCGCGTCTCCGGCACGACCGTCGTCTATGCAACGGCATCGTGCCGGGCAAAGTGACCCGGAACGAGCCTGGGGTGAGCCTGGTTCGGAAATCTACGGTACGACAGTCGATGACGCATCCACTCGCAGCGTTTCTCTTTCTGGCAGGCGCACTTGTGAGCGTCGCCTCGGCGCAGGACCCGGCGGCGGCGCGACCGCTGCCGGCCGCCGGGACCGCCGATGCGGCCAAGCCGAGCGTGCCCGACCTCGCCGGGCAGGACCCGCTGCCGTACACCGTCGAAGAGACGCGTGAGCCCCTCGCCGACTACGACGGCTTCACGTCGGTCGTGCGGATCACGAACACGAGTGCGGCGCCGATCTCACTGCGGCGCGTCGAGTTGTTCGGCGGAGCGGGCGTCCACATCGGCGGGTTCGCGCCGTTCATGAACGTGTTGCACCTGCCGATCCCGCGCGGGGACCGCCCGAACGTCGACGTCTGGTCGACCACGCCGCTGCCGACCGACGCACGCGGACACACCGTCATGGCCGCGGCGACCAGCGATCGACGCGTCGCCGTCGTCGCGACCGTCCTCGCGAGCGATCCGACGACCACGATGCTGCGCATGCACCCGACCGACGAAGGCGACGTCGCGCTGTACGCGACGGTCCCGGGACCGGTCGAGCCGCTGGCGCCCGGAGCGACCTGGACGTCGCCGACGCTGCTGTGCCTGCAACAAGGGGACGCGCTGTTCGTGCTCGACCACGCGCTGGAGTCGCTGGCGAACGCGGCCGGCGTCACGCTGCCCGCCACTCCCGACACCGACGTCGCGGCGCTCGCGGCGAAGGACCTCGCCGCCACCGAAGTCGCCGTCGCTCCGTTCCTGCGCGTCCGCGGCTCGGACGGCGCCGCCGGACGTTCCGCGTGGATGCGGAATCCGGCCGCGCTGCCACTCGATGCGTTCGACGCCGCGGTGCGCGCGCGGCGTCACGATCTCGGGCACGTCGTCCGCGCGGACGGAGTCGGCGCCGAGCGCGTGTTCGTGACGAACCCGACTCCGGATGCCGCGCTCGTGCGCGTGCGCTTCGTCGAACTCGGCCTCGATCCGAGCCGGCGCTGCCGAGTGTTCGACGCCGCGACCGGCGCCGATCTCGGGCTGTTCGAAGACTCGGCGCTCGTGCCGCTGCCCGGCCACTCGCGCATCACGATCGACCTCGTGCCGACGACCACCGCCGCGACCGGCGTGTTCCAGTACCTGTTGATCGAGCCCGACATCACCGGCAAGGCCACGGTCGCGCAGGTGACTCCAGGCGCAGCCGATGCGCCGGAACGGCTCGAACGCGCGTTCCAGCGGGGAGGCACGCTGATCGCGCATCACGTCGGTTCCGACACGCTGGAACCCCCGACGACCGTCATCGAGTCCGGTCTCGACATGCGCATCCTGCCGTGGCGGCCGAGCTCCGTGCGCCCCGCGACGAGCCCGAGCGAACGCCGCTTCACCGAACGCGCGAGCAACGTCGAATGGGCGCTGCGGTTCGAGACGCGGCCGAGCAAGGCCACGCTGCTGTGCGTCGAAGCCGGATTCGGCGCGTGCCCGATCGGCCCGCAGATCGGCGACGGCATCCCCGCCGCGCGCGGCTTCATCGCGCCAGTCGGCGGCGGACTGATGATCGTGCTGATCGATCAGGACGAGCAGGCCGTCGCCGAGCTCGCGCAGCGGCTCTGTTCCGCCGACGAGAGGCGCGCGATCGCGACGACGCTCGCGCCGGCGCAGCGCGCGGTCTTCACGTCTGCGCGCACGAGCGGGCTGTTCCAGCGACTCACGTTCCCGCGCGTGCAGCGCGAGGACTTCGTGCCGGCGGATCCCGCGTTCGCGATCACGTACTCGGCGTTCGCGGTCGGTCCCCGCCGCGCGTCG
>JAEUIB010000599.1 GCA_016795255.1 Planctomycetota bacterium | reverse complement strand
CGACGCGCGGTTCGTCATCGGACCGACCACGCCGATCCGCGGATGCGCGTTCAACAACGCGATCGACCGGGTCGCCCATTCGGGAGTCACGCGCGTGTCGTTGTTCAGCACGACCACGACGCTGCCGGTCGCGCGCGCGAGTCCTTGGTTCACCGCGAACGCGAAGCCCTCGTTGCGCTCGCTCCGCATCAGCACGATGCGCCCGCGCGCCGGCTTCTGCGTCGCGATCGCGCCGGCCAGGTCCTCGGTCGATCCGTTGTCGACGAGGATCAGCTCGTACGGGCGTTGCGTGTGCGCCTCGATCGATTCGAGGCAGCGTTTCGTCAGCTCGATCTGATTCAGCACCGGGATGACGATGCTGATCAGCTTGGCGTCGCCGCGGCGTTCGGCGGAGCGCTCGGACTCGACGTTGGCGAGGTACGCCGCGCGCAGCGCGCGCGCGGCGTCGTCCCCCGCCGAGGTCGACGAGTTCGCGTCGTGGGTGCCGCGGGGCGCCGACATCAGCTCGCCGACACCAGCTCGACGCGCGAACGCGCTCGCTGGCTCGCCTGCGTCCACGCGGCGAGCCACGCCGGAGCGTGCTGCGACCACGTGCGCTGACCGGTCACGTACGACCACGCGGCGTTCGCCACGCGACGGCGCGACTCGACGTTGACGACCGCCGACTGGACGGCACGCGCGAACGCGTCCGCACCACCGGCGACGAGCCAGCCGGTCTTGCCCGGATCGATCGTGCCCGCGAACGGCTCGAGCGCCGACGCGATGACCGGCACGCGGCGCGCCGCGAGCTCGAGCAACGTCGCGTCGCCACGGGCCGCGAACGCACTGCGATCGCTGACCGGCAGCACCGCGACGTCGATCGTCGCGCGCTGCATCGTGCGGGCGTACTCGCGATAGAACGGCGATTCGCACGCCAGGCGCGACGCCTTCTGGAACTCCTTCGCTCCGGCGCCGTCCGGCGTCCAGATCGACAGGTCGAGCAAGCCTTCGCTGGCGCGGATCGTCGGCATCAGCGCGCGGACGACGGCGACGACGTCCTGCGGTTGCGCGTTGCCGGCGAACAAACCGATCGTCAGAGCTCGATCGCTGCCCGGATCGAACGCGTGACGGACCGACCACGTCGACAGATCGAGCTGCGTCGGCAGCACGAGGATCGTCGCGTCCGGCGCGAGTCCGCGCGCGTCGTCGTGCAGCCGCGCGGTGGCGGTCGTCACGAGGTCGGCGCTGCGCAGGATCGCCGCGCACGCATCGTGCGAACCGGAGTCGGAGCAGGTGAACGCTTCGTCGACGTCGACCACGACCGCGGCGCCGCGGTCGTGCGCGGAGCGCGCGATCGACAGCGCTTGGCCGCCGCACGCGAACGGCGCCGACAACAGCACGACCTGCGCCGACGCGATCGCGTCGTTCGCATCGTCGGGCCGCGCGAAGCGCACGTCGATCGCCCCGAGGTCGGCGAGCGTGCGCGTGACGGCGGCGAGGCGCCGCTGCATGCGCGTCCCCGACAACGGTTCCGACGTGATCACGGTCACACGCAAGCGGTCGGACGACGGACGGCCGCCGCCCCGCGCGCACAGCACGTGCAGCGAGCCCGCCAACGGCGTGAAGTCCTGCGTCGGTTGCGCGTCCTGCGCGTGGCGCACGGCCGCGGCCGCAGCTTCGCCATGGCCGAGCGCGACGACGCGCTCGATCAGTTGGACGAACTCCTGCAGACCTTCGCTGGACGCGCCGAGCGGAGCGAGTCGTTCGGTGATCGCTTCGGCGCGGCCGCCGGCGGCGAGCAGCTCGATGTGCCGCTGCGCGAGCAGCGGATCCGTCGGATGCTGCTCGCCCGCGATCTCGAGCGTGTTCTCTTCGGCCAGCGGATCGCCGGCGGAGCGATACAGCGATGCCAGCGCCGAGAACGCTTCGGGGTCGCTGGAGTCCGCTTCGATCGAGCCGACGAGCAGGCGCTCGGCGAGCGCGAAGCGCCCACCCTTCGCGAGCTGCATGCCGGCGTTGCGCAGGTCGAGCGCCGCGGCCGGCACGAGTCGCGCCGCCGCTTCGTAGCTCGACACCGCGAGTTCGAGTTCGCCCTGGCGCGCTTGGTTCTTCGCCAGGAACTCGAACAACAGTGCTGCGGCCTTCGTCGCGTCGTCGTCGGTGAGTTCGGCCTTCGCGTGCTGCGAGCCGGTCGCGAGGAACGACCGGTACGCGTGGTCCCACTGCGACGCGGCGACGTCGAGGCAGTAGTTCGAGCGCACGACGTCGAACGCCGCGCGGGCGATGCGACGACGCAGTTGCGCATCCGCGAGGAAGCGCTCGATCGCGTCGACCCACGATGCGGTCGTGTTCTTCGCCAGCCAGCCGTCGACGCCGTGCGTGACCGAATTGCGATACGGCGTCACGTCCGAGTAGATGCCCGGGATGCCGCAGATCGAGTACTCGAGCCACTTCAGGTCGGACTTGCTCTGGTTGAACGGATGGTCGGTCAGCGGCGCGATCGCGAGGTGGATCGGCGCTTCACGGACGCGCTTCGCGTGCTTCTCGACGTTCGCGACGCCGGCGCCGGCGAGCTTGACGCCGGGGATGTCGCGCAGGTTCTTCGGCAGGTAGCCGAAGAAGTGGAACTCGACCTGGCCCTCGTACTTGCGCACGAGGTAGCGGATCGCCTCTTCGACGATCTCGAGGTCTTCCTGGTGCGTCGGCGAGCCGAACCAGCCGACGACGAACGGTTCGCCGGCGACCGGCTCGCGCGCGGTGAACGACGAGCCCCAGATCGCGGTGTTGACGCAATTGCGCAGCACGACCGCCTTGCGCGGCGCGTCGGCGTCGAGCTCCGCGAGCTCGTGCTTCAGCGGTTCGGTCGACGCGGTGATGAAGTCGGCCTCGCGCGCGATGTGTTCGAACGAACCGGTGATCTGCGTGCAGTAGCCCCACACCGGGTTGCTGCGCGGCACCTTCCACAGCAGGTCGTCGAGCTCGAACACGACGACCTTGCCCATCGTGCGCGCCGCTTCGAGGATCTCGGCGCTGTACTTGCGGTCGCAGAATTCGCGGCCGACGATGAACAGATCGGCGAGCAGGATCGCCTCGATGTCGAGCGACGTGTCGTAGCTCGACACGTACGTGACGTGCGCCTTGCCCTGGCGCTCGAGTTCACGCAGCGGATCGAGCACGCGCAGGCGCACGACGGCCCACTCGGGCTTCTCCTTCGAGAAGATCACGGCGCGGATCGGGCGATCGACGCGGCGGAAGTGGATCGCGTTCGGCGTCAGGAACTGGCCGGCGAAGTCACGGTTCGCGAAGAATCCGTTCGCGGCGAACAGCGCCTCCCAGTACGCACGCGGCCGCACGTTCAGGTGCGTCGGCTCCTCGAAGTCGGTCGGCGTCGACGAGAACACCACTTCGTCCGTGTGCGCGCACAAGTTCGCGACGAGCTTCACGGCTTCGTCCTCGGGCATGTGCTCAGCGATCTCGATGCAGGTGATCAGGTCGAAGTGCTCGCCGAGCGGCTCGGTCGCGGAGCGGACCTGGCAGAACGGCTTGACGTCGCCGCGCACTTGGCCGATCGCGTACGACGACGCGTCGATGCCGAACGCCTCGACCCCGCGGTCACGCAGTTGTTCGACGAGGAACCCCTTCGCGCAACCGACGTCGAGCACGCGCTTCGGCCGGAACAGCTCGTTCAGCCGCGCCGCCGCCGTCGAGAAGTGCGTCGACCACTCGATCTCGTCGCGCTCGTACGGGCGCGGGCCGAGCTTCGTGTCGTAGTACGTCTTGTCGTAGGGCGCACCCGGATCGTGTTGCGGACCGCGATTCGACGACGGGTTCTCGGACATGGTGGACCTCGTGGAGCGGATGTTCGCGACGGGGATGGGAAGGGGAGGAGGAACGCGCGGCGCGTCGTCGACGCGCCGCGTTCGGTTCAGCGCAGCAGGCCGTGCGACTGCAGCAGGCTCGCGGCGGCCTCGAACTTCTGGTCGATGCCCTGCTGGGTGCGGACCCACTCGACGAGTTCGTCGATGCCGTCCTCGAGCATCACGGTCGGCTTGTAGCCGAGCTGCGTCTGGATGCGGGAGATGTCGGCGTAGCAGTGACGGATGTCGCCGGCGCGGAACTGGTTCTTGACGTCCGGCGCGATGTCGACGCCGAGGCGCTCCATCAGCAGCGTGCAGACTTGATTGACGCTGGTGCTGCGGCCGGTGCCGACGTTGAACACACCGTAGTTCGCCTCGTCCTTCTCCAGCGCCAGCATGTTGGCCTGGACGATGTCGGAGACGTGGACGAAGTCGCGGCTCTGGTGACCGTCTTCGTAGATGACCGGACGGCCGTTCGACATCAGGCGGCCCGAGAAGATCGCGAGCACGCCCGTGTACGGATTCGCCAGCGCCTGACGCGAGCCGTAGATGTTGAAGTAACGCAGAGCGACCGTCGGGATGCCGTACGCGCGGCCGACCGACAGGCACATCTCTTCGTGGTCGCGCTTCGTGATCGCGTAGATCGACGTCGGCTCGAGCGGCTTGTTCTCGGACGTCGGCATGCCCGCGACCGACTTGTTGCAGAACGGGCAGTGCAGCTCCCAGTCGCCGGCGGCCATCTGCGCTTCCGTGCGCAGCTTCGGCGAGACGTCGCCGCAGTCCGTGCAGCGGTACTGACCTTCGCCGTAGATCGACATCGACGACGCGACGATCAGCTTCTTCACCTGATGCTTGTCGTTCGCGAGGATGTCGAGCAGCGTCGCGCCGCCGACCGAGTTGCCGTCGACGTAGCGACGGATTTCATACATCGACTGGCCGACGCCGACGTACGCGGCCTCGTGGAAGACGACGTCGATGCCGTCGAGGGCGTCCTTCAGGCGCGCGCGGTCGCGCACGTCGCCGTGGATGAACTCGGCGCGCTCGGAGAGGTAGGACGGGACGCGGCCGCTCGGATGGACCTGGCGGTC
>JAEUIB010000542.1 GCA_016795255.1 Planctomycetota bacterium | reverse complement strand
CCGGGGAACTCGATGCGGTCGTACGCGATGCCGTCGGTACCGACGGCGACGGTGTGCCAGTACCCCGGCACGCTGACGTCGACGATGGTCTGGACGGCGCTCGATTGCGCGGCGACGACTTCGGCGACGACCGGCGAGCCTTCGGGCGCTCCGGGCTGGACCTGGATCCAGACCTTGCCCGGCCCGCCGCCGTTCTGCGCGATAGCGCCGGACGCCAGCAACAGAAGACTCGAAACGACACTCAGCCACGACTTCGCGCGGGTGCGCGGTTGACGATGGAACGACATGTTTCCCTCCTCGTTGGGACGGTCCGTAGTTCGAAACCGCATCCTCGAGAGGAATCCGCACGCCGATCTGCAGGAGGAATCCGGAATGATCGGGGCCGAGTCGTTCCGGAAGGTCCCCGATGTCCCCCGCCGCTTCCCACGTCCTGATGATCGAGCCGGTCCAGTTCCGCGCCAACGCGGAGACCAGCGCCACCAACGCGTTCCAGCACGCCGCGCTGGACGAGGACGTCGCGCGCAAGGCTCTGATGCAGCACCGAGGGTTCCGCGATCGCCTGATCGAATCCGGCGTCACGGTCACCGTCGCGCGCGGCGACGCGGCCGCGCCGGACGCGCCGTTTTGCAACAACTGGTTCTCGACGCACGCGAGCGGGAAGCTCGTCCTCTATCCGATGCTCGCGGAGAACCGGCGCATCGAGCGGCGCCAAGACCTCGTCGATCGATTGCGCGCGCGGTATCCGGAGGTCGTCGATCTCAGCGCGCACGAGAAGTCCGGGCGGTTCCTCGAGGGAACGGGCAGCCTGTGCATCGACGCGGCGAACGGGGTCGCGTACGCCGCGTTGTCGCCGCGGACCGAGAAGGCGCTCGCGCAGGGCTTGTGCGCAACGTTGGGGCTGCGGCTCGTCGCGTTCACGGCGACCGACGCGGGCGGCGTGCCCTACTACCACACCAACGTGATGATGTTCGTCGGGCACGGGCTCGCGGCCGTCTGCGCCGAAGCGATCACCGCCGACGCCGAGCGCGAGGCGGTGTTGGACTCCTTGGCCAAGGCGGGGCACGAGGTCCTGCTCCTGACGCGCGAGCAGGTCGCCGCGTACTGCGGCAACGTGCTCGCGTTGCGCAGTGATCGCGACGAATGCCTGTGGGCGATGTCGTCGACCGCGGCGGCCGCGTTCACGCGCGCGCAGCGCGAAGCCCTCGAACGCCGCGCCCGCATCGTCGACGCGCCGCTCGACGCGTTCGAGCAGGCGGGCGGCGGCTCGGCGCGGTGCCTGCTGGCCGAATTGCTCTGACGAACGAGGAACGCTGACCCCCGCGCGACTCGCTGGGCGTTGCACCTCGCGGGCGAAGCGCCCGAAGGAGCACCCGATGCGTCGAATCCTCGCGATGCTGTCCGCGGTGGCGTGCGGGATCGGATCTGCGGCGGCGGGCGACCAGGACTACTTCTTGTCGGTGCCGTCGCAGGGCGCGATCCACCGTGTCGACGCGGTCACGCTGCAAGCCACGCCGTTCCTGACCGGGCTGAACACGCCGTTCTATGGATTCCACGACGCGGCCGGGAACCTCTACATCCCGGACCACCTGTTCGGCGCGATCCTGAAGATCGACCCGCTCGGCGTCCCGTCGCTGCTGACGGCCGGCGGTTACCTGACGGCGCCGCTCGCGCTGATCGCGCATCCGGCCGGCGGCGTGCTCGCGACGGACAAGTATCAAAACACGGTCGTCCGCGTCGACGACCTCGGCAACCAGACATTGGTGCACGACGGCGTGTCGTCGAACGGTCTGTTGTTCGGGCCGGCCGGGCTCGACTTCGACCTCGCCGGCAATCTCTACGTCTCGAACAACACCGGCAACACGATCGTCCGCATCGACCCGGCGAACCAACTCACGCTGTGGAGCGATTCGCCGCTGATCAAGACGCCGGGCGGCATCGCGATCGACGGCTCGGGCAACATGTTCGTCGCGATGTACGACGGCAACAACATCGTGAGGTTCCGCGTCGACACCGCCGAGGCGGAAGTGTTCGCCGAGGACTTGTCGATCATGATCCGCCCGAACGACCTCAAGCTGTCGCGCGGCGGCCATCTGCTGACGACGACGCGCCTAGGCAATCTCGTCAGCATCGACGCGACGGGCAAGCCGACCGAACTCTTCAAAGGAGCAGGCTGGTCCGACGTCCTCGGCGTCTCGGTCCCCGAGGATTGGAAGTCCTGCACCGGCACCGCGACGACCTACGGTCAAGGACTTGCGGGAGCGGGAGGCTTCGTCCCGCGCTTGTGCGGCATCTTCTCGCCATGTCCGGGCGAGTCGTTCGCGCTCGAGTGGCGCAACGTCGTCGGCGGCTCGGCGACGATCCTCGCGCTGGGTACGCAAAGCACGTCGACGCCGGCGTTCGGCGGAATGCTCCACGTCGCGCCGCTCGCGATCGTGTTGGTTCCGATGCCGGGGACACCCCAAGCCGCGGGTGAAGGAGACCTCGTCCTCCCGTTCACGCTGCCGAACGATCCGACGTGGATCGGAGCGAAGATCCGGATGCAGGCGCTCTGCGCGGATCCTGCGGCGCCGTTCGGGGTTTCGATGTCGAACGGGTTGGAGATGACGATCGGGGCGTGAGTAGAGCGGATCGTGAGTTCCGCAGATGACTCGCGAGTCCCAAGGACGAGACCCGAGACCCGGGACCCGGGACCGGTAACCGGTGACCGGTGACCGACGGCGCGATGCGCGCCGACCGACCGCGCTTCGCGCGGACCGTGTTCGCTCGCGTTGCTCGCGATCGTGCTTCGCACGACCGGCAGGAGAGCGCGACCTGCCTGATTGGGGTGCATGCGGTGCGCGCTCTCAGGGACCGATCACCGAGACCCGACGACGAGACCAGAGACCCGGTGGCCGAGACCGGGTGACCGATCTTCGCGCTCGCTGGTGATTCGCCG
>JAEUIB010000874.1 GCA_016795255.1 Planctomycetota bacterium | reverse complement strand
GATTCAGCCTTGCCGCCAACAACAACACCGTGATGCGTTCGAAGGCCACGAAGTGCTTGCAGCCGGCCACGGAGGTCGGCAACCCGACGAACATCTACGTCGACAACAACTTCCCCGATCCCGACTCGTTCTGATCGAGTCCCGCGGAGCGGTGGACGCGCTCGCGGTCCCGAGGCGGCTCCATCGTCGTCGACGATCGACACGGCGTCGCCGACCGCGGCGCGGGTTCGCACGACGGCCCGCGTGCCCCGGAAAAGTTCGACGCCCACCCGGTACGCATCGCGTCCCTCGGACGGGCGATTCCTACACTGCCCGCCCATGAACGCATCCAAAGCTGCCCTCGTGTTCGTCCCCCTGCTCGCTTGCGCGGCGTGCCACACGACGACCGGCAAGACGCTGCTGACTCCGTTGACCGTGGTTCGGGACGTCGTCGACGCCCCGGTCGTCAGCCTGACGAACGTCTTCGACTATTGGGCCGAAGGCAGCAGCAAGATCCCGAGTGCGTCGGCCGGCGTCAGCATCACGCCGTCCGGAGTCAGCCCCGGGATCCACCTGAACTTCTCGTACTGGATCTTCAAGCCGCTGTCGCTGATCGTCGGCAGCGTCGACTACCTCGTCTGCCGCTCGCTGTACCCGAATTGGCCGAGGGGCATCAGCCCGTGGCTCGATCCGCCCGGGCAGGGCTGGAGCGACCTGTACTTCCCGAACACGCGCGCGCTGTGGAACGAGGGAGAAGACGAAGAGCGCCTCGCGTACGACAACCCCGAACTCGATCCGAACGCGCGGAACTGATCGACGCCGAGCACTCGCCGGCAGAAGCGCCGACGAGGACTTCCCTGCAAGCGCGAAGGGCGCTCCATCCGGTCGGATGGAGCGCCCTTCGGCGTTCACGGGGCTCTTGCGCCGCGATCAGCGGTGCCAGGCGTCCCAGTGCTCGAGCGTGTACTCGTAGTGCGGCAGGCAGTACTTCTCGCGAAGCACCGCGCGCGTGTCGTCGTCGCCGAGATCCATCTCCGGCGACAGCGGACCCGCGTAGATCGTCGGCAGCGCGAGGATGCCGAGCAGGAAGTCGACCGCCTCGTACGGCGACGCGTTCAGGTTCGCGCCGATGAACGCGAAGTGGAGGTTGCCACCGACGTCGCTCCAATGGCGATCGTGGTTGTTCAGGTAGTCGGGGCCTTCGTACGCGAACTCGTTCTGGAACAACGTCGAGGTGCCCCAGACCGGCAGGCGCTTGATGTCGACCCAGTACAGGTTGAAGCCGGCCGCGACACCACCTTCGACGCGGTCGTCCGACCACGTGCCGGCGGAGCGCTTCAGGAGGCCCCAACGCAGACCGTGGTTCATGTAACCACCACCGGCCTGCAGCCACTTCGTGGCGTGGGCGTTCACCAGGAAGCCGTCACCCACCGACAGGTCGGCCTGGACGATGTCGGCCAGGTCCAGGAACCGATCCTTCAGGTAGATGCCGACCTTCTCCGTACCGGTCCACTGATTGACCTCTTCCGAGTACTGCTGGAACTCGGGCGAGCTCTGGAACTTGTAGGAGTGCTGGCAGCCCGTGGCGGCCAGCGCGACGACGGCGAGACTCGAGATCAGACGCTTCATTGCGATTCCTCGATTCATCTGCTGTGTGTTGGTGGACCGGACGGGTCAGTTCTTGCAGGCCGGGTTGTGCTTGCACTCGACCCCGGGGGCGCAATGCGCATTCGCGCCGCCGTAGGCACCGCCCCACGATCCCGTGTGCTTGCCGTGCTTCGGCTCGACGGCCCACTCGCCGCCCTCGATCTCTTCGTGATGACCGTACGTCGTCGGCCAGATGGTCGGCCAGATCGAGTACGCGCTGTGGCGGTAGCGGCTGGTCTTGTCGTCGTACAGCGACACGCGGGTGTCGTCGTCGGCGATGTCCGAACCGATGTCCCAAGGCATCGCGTTGCCGGACGCCATCGCCGGGTTCGGGTAGTTCCCGACCAGGCCGAACACGAAGTCGAGCGCCTCGTACGGGCTCACACCGGCGTCGAGACCGACCGCCAAGAGGTGCAGCGACAGGCCGACGTCGGCCCAGTGCCCGTTGTTGTCGAGGTTGATGTTGTAGCCCTCGGCGTCGAGGTACTTCGAACGCAGGTCGTCGTTGCCGCAGCACGGCACGCGATCGTTGCTGACCCAGTAGTTCTGGATCGGGAGGAACGCGAAGCCACCTTCGTGCTTCTCTTCGCGCCAGGTCCCGACACCGCGGCCGAGCATGCCCGAGGTCCAGCCGGCCCACTGGCCGTAGCCGAGCTCGGCGTACTTCGTCACGTGTGCGTTCGCATGGAACAGCAGCGGGCCGGCCTTACCGGCGCCGACGCCGAGCGTGAAGATGTCCATGAAGTCCTTGCCGACGTCCGAGAAGTACGCCGACACCTGGTCGCCCGCGCTCATGCGGTCGTCCTGGGTCTTGAAGAACTTCCCGTCGTCACAAGTCGCCTGGCAGCCCACCAGGGTCGCGAGGGTCGAGAGCATGATGCCGACCCCGAAACGCGCGTACGAATTCATGCGTCTTCGCACTCCTTCAAGTCGGCGCTTCGAGGCGCCGCTCGGATGAAAACAACGCTCGTTGCCCGAAGCACCCGGGCTCGATGCGGACGATTCCGGTTTCCGTGAACGCTCGAGTGCGGAGCCAGCGGAATCGGGCGCGCACTCGTGCAACGCGGCCGTTTAGAAAGCGGCGGGAGTCTAGCAACGAGGGTCAGGTGGTCAATTTCGAAAAAAGGAATGCGGAGAAGCACTTGCGACCGTTCGCGGCGTGCTCGCGCGGGCCCCTGGAAACGTGACGCGGGGCGCACGGTTCGTCGAACCGCACGCCCCGCGTTCTCACGGATTCCGGTCAGTACGACCGGACCCGAACCACTCGACGATCAGTCGTAGAGGTTCGTCGCTTCGGTCTCCTCGACCGGGCGCGTCAGCTGGTCGGACGTCACGGTGACCTTGAAGCGGGTGTCGCCCGTTCCGATCGCCTTGACCTTGACCACGTACTTGATCTTCGCCTTCGGGGCGATCGACGGATGCGCCTCGAACGTGATCGACTTGCCGTCGACCGCACCCGGCTTGCCCGACGGATCGACCGACGAGACGTACTCCAGCTGGTCCTCGATGCCGCAGACGACCTTGATGCTCGTGTCGTTCGCGGTGCCCTGGTTCGTGATCACGATTTCGTAGGTCTCCTGGTTGCCGACCTGGATCGGGTCTTCGATGTCGATGACCTCGACCAGGATCGCCGGGATACCCTCGACCATCGTCGCGCAGTCGGCCTTGACCGCGTCGGCGCAGTAGCCGCTCGCCGTCGCACCCGTCTGCTTCGGACCGAGCGTGTCGGCCGAGACGCAGAACTCCATCGACTTCGACGCGCCCGGAGCGAGGTCACCCGCGCTCCACGTGACGTTGCCGCCGGCGTTCGTGCCGCCCTCGGACGCGCTGACGAACGACGTGCCCGACGGAACGACCGCGCTCACCGTGGTGCCGCGCGAGACGCCGTCGCCGTTGTTCGTGACCGTGACCGTGTAGCAGAACTTCTTGCCGAGGTACGTCTTGCCCGGGCACGACACGTCGAGCGCGAGCGCCGGCTTCGTGACGACCGTCGTGACGGTGTTCGAGCCAGCCGCCACGCCACCCGCACCGGCGACCGACGCCGAGTTCGAGAACGAACCGGTCTTCGTCGCCTTCACCGTCGCGGTGATCTCCTGCGACGCGCCACCCGCGAGCTCGGCGATGTTCGCCGTGATCGAGTTCTGGCCGTCCATCGTCACGAGCCCGTCGGGCAGCGTGTCGGTGACGACGAGGTCACGCGCGGTGCCCGTGCCCGTGTTGGTGACGACGATCTTGTAGTTGATCGGATCGCACGCGAGGACCGCATCCGGGCCCTCCTTCGTGATCTGGACCTTCGGCGTGTTGACCGCGGTCTCGACGCAGACGCTGTTGTCGATCGACAGGTCGGCGCAGTTCGTCAGCTTGCCGTCGGCGCCCGCCATGCCGGTGATCGTGATCTTCTGCGTCTCACCGGGGCCGAGCTTCGCGATCTTCCAGCTCGAGTCCGACGTCGCCGGCGGCGTCGCGCTGGCCATCGAGAAACCGCTCGGCAACCGATCGTTGATCGTGATGTTGCTGATCGGATCCGACGTCAGGTTCGTGATGCGCAGCTCGTACGAGAACGTCTCGCCGGCCGTGACCTGTGCCGGAGCAACCTTCTGCAGGCACAGCACCGACGTGGCTTCGTTGCCCGTCGGGTACGCGAGCGAAACGACGGTCTTGCCGTCTTCCATCGCCGTCGGCGGGCACTTGCCCTTCGGTGCGGGCGGCGGAGCCTCGGTCTTCACCGCCATCGGCGCCGGCGCCGGAGCGGGTTCCTGCTTCTTCGGACCGCACACGCACGCGGTGAGGGTCGCGGCCGTCAGCGTGACGGCGAGTTGCAACAGACGGATCGACATGGACGTTGCCATCTCCTGAAAGCGGAATGAAACGCGTGATGTGGGCTCGAACCTTCGGATTCCCGGCCAGCCCGAGCAACCCCCGAGGTTCGCGCGGACGGCGGATCTTAGGACGCTGCACAAGGCCGTGGAACAACGGAATCAGGTGGTGCGACAACGATGCGCACCCCTTCCGATGCTCGATTCGGACGATTCCAAAGGCCCGGTTCGAGGTCGCGCCGCGCCGGTGTCGCTCCGACGTCAGCGCCCCAGCGGGGCGCGGAACGTCTCGCGCTTCTTCGATCTCGACGTCCGCCGTGGCACTCGCGGGTCGCCGCGTTCGCGGGCCGCGATCTCGAAGACCTCGAACGTCGTGTGATGAAGGACCTGCGACACCGCGTCCTGGACCCCGACCAGCTTGTGGTGCAGCGGGCACGGCTCGCCGACGCCGCACGTCCCGCCGCCGAACGGGCACGAGACGGAATCGTCCTCGCGCTCGAACAACCGGAAGACGTCGAACAACTTGATCCGCTTCGGTTCGCGCGCCAGCGCGAATCCCCCACCGGGTCCGCGCGACCCGACCACCAAGCGAGCCTGGGACAACGTCGTCAGCACCTTGGCGACGAATGGGCGCTGCAGCTTGCGATCCCGCGCGATCTCGTCCGCCGACAGGCGGGTCTTGCCCTGGTCCCAAACCTCCGCGAGCCGACTCATCGCAGCGATCGCGGTCTCGGTGGCTTTTCCGTACATCGAGCTCTCCGGCGGTCGTCAGTCCGCCGCGAGAGAGCGCTCCGCGGCGGTCTGGACTCGTTCCGCGCCGCTCAGGATCGGCAGCGCGACTTTGAGCGCCACTGTATAGACCATCCCTCCGAGGGCCCAGATTCCCGCGGTGACTTTCCACTCGGTCATGCTCGGCGAGTACGAGACGATCTCGTGCAGCGTGCTCGGGATGAAGCCGGGCACGACGAGGCCCATGCCCTTCTCGATCCACGTGCCGACGAACGCCAGCACGCAAGCGACCCACAGCCAGCGGCTCGCACTCAGCGTCGGCACCAGGAACAGCACCGCGGCGACGACGTTCGCGCCGATCGCGGTCCAGATCCACGGCACCAGCGACGTGTGGCCGTCGAGCCCGACGAAGAGATGTCGTGCGGCGGCGGTGTGCGACCCGCCCGAATAGAACTCGGTGAACAGCTCGGAACCGAGCATCAACAGGTTCACGAGGATCGTCACGCGGATGATCTTCACCAGCGTCGCGACCGGCTGCTCCGGCACGTTCAATCCGAAGCGACGCAGCGCCGCGAGCGTCAGGATCAGGAACGCCGGACCCGACACGAACGCCGACGCGAGGAATCGCGGCGCGAGCAGCGCCGAGTTCCAGAACGGCCGGCCGCCGAGGCCGCAGTACAGGAATGCCGTCACCGTGTGGATCGAGATCGCCCAGACGATCGAGATCATGACGAACGGCACGTACCACTTCGGATTCGGCGTGCGCCCGAGGAACCGCGTGTACAGCAGGTATCCGCAGATGTGCAGGTTCAGCAGCAGGTAGCCGTTCAGCACCAGCACGTCCCAGGTCAGCATCGACACCGGGAAGTGGAACCGGCCGATGACCGGCATCATGTGCCAGAGGCGATCCGGTCGGCCGACGTCGACGGTGACGAACGCGAGGCAGACGACGATCGCCGCGACCGACAGCAGTTCGCCGAGGATCACGACGCCGTGCATCGCGTGGTCTTTGTAGAGGTACGCGGGGATCACCATCATCACGCCGCCCGCGGCGACGCCGACGGCGAACGTGAAGTTCGCGATGTAGAAGCCCCAGCTCACGTGATCCGTGAGGTTCGTCGTGATCATCCCCTGCGCGACCTGGTGCGCCCACGCGTTGACGCCGACGAGGAACACCGCGGACAACAGCGTCATCCATGCGTAGAACGCGAAGTTGCCGTCGGTCGCGAGCCGCGCCATGCGCAGCAGGAACTTCGGATAACTCAACCAGTGCGTCGGCTGCGCCGCCGCGACCACGCTCGCACCGTCACCGCCTCGACGCGTGTCCATGGGTAGCCTCACCGATCGAAGAAGTAGAAGAAGCTCGGCTTCGTCCCGAGCTCTTCCTTGAGGACGAAGACGCGCTTGTTCGCGAGGATCCACCGGATCTCGCTGTGCTCGTCGTTGAGGTCGCCGAACACGCGCGCGCC
>JAEUIB010000507.1 GCA_016795255.1 Planctomycetota bacterium | reverse complement strand
CGACGCGCTTCTTCACGTCGGCATCGAGCGACGCGCGCGCGCGCGTCGCGAGCTCATCGAGACCCCTGCCGAGGTTCAGCGCGGTGCGCACTCGTTCATGCACGATGCGCGCGCACTCCGTGGGCCAGGTTTCACGCGCCTTGGCGCCGTCCTCACGTTCCGACTCGGGTTCGGGTCCGAAGTACGGCCGGTGCGGACGCGGCAACACGAACGTGATGGGGCTCGCGCTCCAGCGTTCTTCCGGCGCGGGCGCGGTGCGATCCGTGGGTGTCGAGTCCGTCGGCTTCGGGTTCAACGCGAACATCCACGCGTCGTCGTCGAGTCCATCGATTGGCGCACGACGCAAGGCGTCGAGCGGCGCGCAGACGAACTCGACCAGCGCGAGCTCGGCGAGCTTCGCGTCCTCCACGGCGTCGAACCACGCCGTGAACACGTCGCCTCGTTCGGACTGATCGCGGTAGAGCTTCGGCACCACCACGGCGATCACCGGACAGCCGCGCTTCGTCGCGCGCTCGAGCTGCGCCGTCACGAGCGCATCGAAGTCGACCGCATCCTTGCGCTCGTCCGCGAATGTCAGACGCGACGCTGCGAGCCCACCCGCCCCCGCGGCCATCCACTGCAAGAAGTCTCGGCGTTCCATGACGTGGCTCCGCGATCGTGCGTCGAGGGGTCGTCGTCGATCGCGATCGCATGATGGCCGGGGCACCGCACCACCGCAACGACCGGGACGCTGCGCACCTCCGCCGTCACCGCCCTCGGTCGGCCCCTTGCAGGAAGAACAGGAAGCGCCTGCCCTCGTCCGGCACGAATCCCATGCCGCATTCGATGCCGGCGTCGTCGGTGTCTCCGTGGCGATCGGGATCCTCGAACTCGAATCCGCAGCCGCTCGAGCGCGCCCAGGTCGAACCTTCGGGCGCCTTCGTCCGAACCGCATCGGCGACCGCCGCCGCGATCGCCGCGACGGCCGCGTCGCGCGCTGCGGCGTCGTCGGTCAGTGCAGCGTTGCGAACGACGGCCGCGGCTCGCTCCAGCAGCGGACGCTCGATCGCCGCCGGCTGCATCGCGGACTTCGCGATCTGCTCGCGTTCGCCTTCGGTCAGCGTGGCGTCGACCTGCGCGGCGAGGCGCGGCAGGCACTCGTCGATCTTCACGCCGTCGCGCAGCCATTGCGTCAACGCCGCGTTGCGCGCGCGGATCGCATCGCCGACTCGCTTCTCGGCCGCCTCGTACGTTTCGCCTTCCTGCGGCCACGGGTTCGCGAGCCGCCGCGCGAGTTCCTCGTCCAACGCGCCGTCGATCGCGATGGCGCGCGGAGTCTCGTCGTGCGTCTCGATGCAGAGCATCACGGGTTCCTTCGCGTCGTCGATGTCGCGGATCCCGAGGCCGGCCAGTGCCGCCATCGGAACGCAGACCCGTTCGAACAACGCGAGATCGGCAAGCAAGGCGTCGTCCGCGAGCGTCAGCCACGAACCGAACCACTCGCCGCGCCCCGAAGCGGCCGCCGGCTCGGCCGGAATCACGAACACGAGCAGCGGCTTGCCGGCCGCTCGAGCGCGCTTCAGCCCCGTCCGGGCGACGGTCTCCGGAGCGTCGTCGCCGGTGCGCCGGCCGAACGCGAGCGCCGGGAACGCTCCCCCGAAGGCCGAGATCGAAAGCAGGGAAAGGAAGTGTCGGCGGTCCATGGATTCGTCTCCTCACGGACGTGCGTCGCGAGACGCTCGCTCGATACGACCGGTGAACGCCACCGGCGTTCCCAATCTTCGAGGTTCGACATGGCAGTCTTGGCGTTCGGGTTCGATCCGGGGCATGATGCCGCCGGTTTCCGAGGGTCGTCGATGAGTTCGCAGGACAACGACGTCACGCGTTTGCTCCGGCGCATGGTGGGCGGCGACCCGCACGCCGCCCATGGACTCTTCCCATTGGTACAGGCCGAGTTGCGACGACTCGCCGATCGCCTGATGGCCGGCCAGGACGCCGGCCACACGCTGCAACCGACCGCATTGATGAACGAGGCCTTCCTGCGCCTGGTGCAGCAGGAAGCCGGCGCGTTCGACAACCGCGAGCACTTTTTCGCGATCGCCGCGAAGGCGATGCGCTCGATCCTCGTCGACCACGAGCGCCGCAAGCGGGCGGACAAGCGGACGCCGGGTGGCGATCGGACTCCGCTGTCGGACTCGCTGGCCTGGTTCACGCCGCGGCCGCTCGACTTGCTGGCGCTCGACGACGCGCTGACCAAGCTGCAAAGCGAGGATCCGCCGGCGGCTTCGGTCGTCGAGTTGTTGTTCTTCGGCGGCCTCAGTTCGTCGGAAGCCGGCAAGGCGCTCGGAGTGACGGCGCGGACGATCGAACGACGTTGGCGCGCGGCGCGGGCGTGGCTGCTGCGCGAGTTGGATCCTTCCGGAGCGACCTGACGCCGTGATCCCTCCGAAATCCGTGCTCGCACGGCAGATCTTCGAGGACGTCGTCGACCTCGAGGGCGACGCTCGCACCGCTGCGATCGCGCAACGCTGCGGCGACGACGCCGAGCTGCGCGCGCTGGTCGTCGACCTGTTGCGCGCCGACGAGGAAGCCGAGAGCGGACAGTTCCTCGCGCGCACCGTCAGCGCCGATCTCACGGGCGCGAAGATCGGCAAGTACACGGTGCTGCACGCGATCGGCTCGGGCGGCATGGGCACCGTCTACCTCGCCGAACAGGATCAGCCGAAGCGTCGCGTCGCGCTGAAAGTGCTGCAGCCGATCTTCCGCTCGAGCAGCATCCTGCGCCGCTTCACCGTCGAGAGCGAGATCCTCGCGCGCCTGTCGCATCCGTCGATCGCCCAGGTGTTCGACGCGGGAGCGCACGAGTTCCACGGCGACGGCATCCGCCTGACGTTGCCGTGGTACGCGCTCGAGTACCTCGAGAACGCCGCGCCGCTGACGCAGTACGCGCAGCGTCATCGGCTGGACACGGTGGCGCGCGTCGAACTCGTCGCGACGATCTGCGATGCCGTGCACCACGCGCACCAGAAGGGCGTGATCCACCGCGATCTCAAGCCGGCGAACCTGCTCGTCGACGGCGCGGGCCACGTCAAGGTCATCGACTTCGGCGTCGCGCGCGTCGCGGCTCCCGACGGCGCGTCGACGCTGCACACGAACAGCGGCGAGTTGCTCGGCACCGTGCGCTACATGGCGCCGGAACAGCTTTCCGGCGATCCCGACGCCGTCGACACGCGCAGCGACGTCTACGCGCTCGGCGTGATCCTGTTCGAACTGCTGTGCGGCAAGCCGCCGCTCGACCAGGACGGCAAGAACATCTCCGAGGCGGCACGCATCGCGAAGGACGTCGAGCCGAAGCGGCTGCGCTCGGTCGATTCGACGCTCCCGCAGGACCTCGAGTGGATCTGCGCGAAGGCGCTCGAGAAGGACCCCACGCGCCGCTTCGCGTCGGCCGGCGAGTTCGCGGCGGACCTGCGCCGCTTCCTCGCGGGCGAGCCGGCGCTGTCCGGGCCTCCGAGCGCGACGTATCGCGTCGGCGTGTTCGTCCGGCGGCATCGCGCGCTCGTCGCGAGCACGCTCGCGGTCATCGTCGCTCTGGCGATCGGCCTCGCCGTGGCGCTGAAGGCGCTGCAGCGCGCGAACGCCGAAGAGACTCGTGCCAACCGCGAAGCCAAGGCGTCGAAGGAGTCCGCCGAACGCGCCGAACTCGCGGAAGCCGCCGCGACGCAGGAAGCGGAGCGCGCACGCGACGCCGAGGCGTCCGCGAAGAAGGACGCGAACATCGCGCAAGCGATCAAGCAACTGCTGACCGACTCGTACGCGCAAGCGAACGCGGAGAATCGCGGGCTCGACCTGAAGGTCGTCGACGCACTCGAGTCGACGACCGAACGCATGTTCGACGCGTTCCTGACGTCGCCCGAGGTGATCGCTCCGGTCAGCAACGAGATCGCCCGGCTGTACCAGTCGCTCGGGGACCGCGATCGCGCGTTGGACGTCCTCGCGCGGGCGACGACGATGTCGCGCGAGGCGAACGTCGTCGACGGGCGCGATTACGCGCTGCTGCTGTCGAACCAGGTCGAACTGATGATCCTCGCCGGACGCATCGAGGAAGCGCTGACGCTGCTCGACGACGCCGACGCGGTCGTCGCGCGCATTCCGGATCTGGACGCACCGGTGCGGCTGCGCGGCGCGCGCCAACGCGGCTCGATCCTGCAGAAGCTCGGGCGCTTCGCCGAGGCCGAGCCCGCGCTCGAACGTTCTTTCGCGGAGCACGAGGAGGCTCTCGGCAAGAACCACGTCGACACGCTGCTCGTCGGGAACGACCTCGCGTTGGTGAAGACCGGACTGAACAAGCGAGCCGACGTCGTCGCGCTGCAGTCGGACCTCGTCCAGCGTGCGCGCGGTGAGTTCGGCGACGACAACGTCTGGACGCTCGCGCTGCGGGGCAACCTGGCCGGCTACCTGCGCGACGCCGGCCGTCTCGACGAAGCCATCGCCGAGCTCCGCGAGATCATCCGGATCCAATCCGAGAAGATGGGCGCGGAGAACCCGTACACGCTGTCGTCGCGGTCCTCGCTCGCGAAGTGTCTGTGGCGCAAGCGCGAGACCGACCTGGCGCTCACCGAGTACCGCGACGTGCTCGAGATCCGCACGCGCGTCTCCGGCGCCGGCGATCCGACGACGCTGAACGACGCGTCGGGGCTCGTCAACGCGCTGAACCTCACGAAGCAGTACGACGAGGCCGAGACGATCGCGAAGCGCCACCTCGAAGCCGGCGCGTCGATCCTGCCGCCCGCGCATCCGGCGCTCGTCGGGTTGTCCGGCACGCTCGGGTTCACGTACCTCGAGCAAGAGAACACCGAAGCCGCCGAACCGTTGCTGATCGGCGCCTACGACACGTTCGCGGCGACGTTCGGCAAGGACAGTCCGTACACGGTCCAGTACGGGAAGGCGCTGGTGCACCTGTACGAGCTGCGCGGCGACTCCGCGAAGGCGGACCTCTATCGCCGCACCCCGAGCTCACCTTGAATCGCGCGCTCGTCGCGTGAGCGTCGTCGCGCGTTCGCGGCCACGAGTCCGGCGAGCGAGGTCTCGCACGAGACCGGCGCGAGCTGTAAGGAAGTCCCAGCGATGCGCACGACGCCGCGGAAGTCGCGGTGACGGCCGATCCCGGCACGGTGCGCGACGCGTTCGGAGTTCGTGATGTCCGCACCGTTCGACCCATCCGCTGCCGCGCCGGAGGACTCCGGCATCTTCGGACTCCCGCACGGTGAGGACGACGCGGCGGTCCACGTGATCCCCGTGCCGTTCGACGCGACGACGTCGTATCGCAAGGGCACGGCGAAAGGGCCGGACGCGGTGTTCCAGGCCAGCAAGCAGGTCGACCTGTTCGACGTGCTGACCGGACGTCCGTACGAAGCGGGCATCGCGATGCTGACGCCCGACGCGCGGATCGTCGCGTGGAACGCGGAGGCGAGCGAGTTGGCGCAGCCGATCATCGACGCCGGCGGCGTCGACGACGGCACGCGCGAGTTCCGCGACGCGCTCGCGCGGGTCAACGCGATCGGCGCCGAGCTGAACGAACTCGTCGAAGCGGCGTGCTCGCGTGCGTTCGCGGCCGGCAAGCTCGTCGGCCTGCTCGGCGGAGATCATTCGACGCCGTTCGGCGCGTTCGTCGCCGCGGCCAAGCGGTGGCCCGGACTCGGCCTCCTGCACTTCGACGCGCACGCCGACCTCCGCGTCGCGTACGAGGGATTCACGTGGTCGCACGCGTCGATCCTCCACAACGCGACGACGCGGATCGCCGGCATCGAGCGCGTGCTGCAAGTCGGCCTCCGCGACCTTTCCGAGCCCGAGTACGACGCGATCCGCACGTCGCGCGGCCGCATCGAGGCGGTGTTCGACGCGGACTGGGCGTTCGCGCGCGCCGAGGGCGCGAACTTGCGCGCCATCGTCCGGCGCGCGGTCGAGCGCTTGCCGCAGCGCGTGTGGGTCACGTTCGACGTCGACGGTCTCGATCCGACGCAGTGCCCGAATACGGGGACGCCGGTGCCCGGCGGACTCTCGTTCAACGAGGCGATGCTGTGGCTCGACGAGTTGACGAAGTCGGGCCGCGAGATCGTCGGCTTCGACCTCAACGAGGTGTCGCCGGGCGATACGACGTCCGACGTCGACTCATGGGACGCCGTCGTCGGCGCTCGGCTGCTGTACCGACTGATCGGCTTCGGGCTCGCCAGCCGACGCGGCCGGCCCTGACGGCCCCGACGCAGCGCCGAGCGGCCACGAGAACTTGTCGATCAGGACGGCGCCTCGACTGGTCGGCGCGGTGCGCAGGAACAGCACGTAGCTGTCGTGACCGGCGGCGACGCGGACACGGATGCGGGTCGTGCCGTCGAACACGAGTTCGCGATCGCCGGCGGGGAGTTCGAGCCGCGCGGCTTGGACGCTCGCCGGCAGCGCGGTCCAGTTCCGCGTGTCGGCGTTCTCGGTCGCGGTCGCGATGAAGTTCAGCATCGCCGCGGTCAGGAAGGCCAAGCCGTTGCTCTGGCGCTCGTCGAACTTCATCTCCGCGATCGCGGCCGCGAACGACTTCAGGCCGCGGCGCACCAGCGCGCGCGCTTGGATCCACGGCATGTTCGCTTCGAGTTGCTCGATCGCGATCTCGTTGACGTCGACGAGCGGCGCCGTGAACTCGTTGCCGATCGCGTCGCCGCCGATCGCGAGCGGCGCCAGCGCGCGATCGGTCACCGCGACCACCGGGACCTTGATCGGCGCCTGCAGGAACGCCGAGCCTCGATCCCGCAGCAGCGCGATGACGATGCCGGCGAGCTTGCTGGCTTGATCGGTCGCGGCGTCGACGCCTTCGATCAGATGCGGGCCGCGTCCGCCGAGGTAGAAGACGTGGACGACGCCGTGGCCGTCGCGCACGTAGCGCCCGAACACCGTGCGCTGGATCGCGGCGTCGAGCAGCGGCGAGTCGCCGCCGTACTGCTTCGCACGCTGATACGCGCGCGCGGCTTCGCTCGGCTGGTGCTCGGCCTCCTGGATCACGCCTTCGAGGTACGCGCCGAGCGCGATGCGTCGATAGCGTTCACGCGGCTTGTACCCCTGCTCCGCGCCGAAGTCCGAGCCGAGGATCTCCTCTTGCTTCGTGCCGATCTGGACCGCGTACGCGAACGCGTCCTGGCCGCCGGAGACGAGGTCCGCGAGCGCGAGCATCGCCCGCACGAGCACGTGCTCGTAGTCCGCGCCGGCGTAGTCGCGCGCGGTGTCGTCGGACAGCGTCATCTTCAACGCCTCGACGGCGCTGGTCGCGTACCGCGCGTCGAGTTCGTCGCGCCCGCGCCGCAACAGCTCGATGCAGCCGTCGGGATCGCCTTGTCCGAGGCGCGTCATCGCCTTCTCGAGCAACAGCAGGTGGCCATCGCCGTCGGCGACGTCGTCGGCGCGAGCCAGCGTGCGCGGCTCCTGCAGCAACTCGTTCGCGATGCCGGTCTCGTCGCCGATGCGCTCGTCGAGCGCGGCCTCGGCGGCCGCGAACTCGCCCGCTCCGTAGCGCAGCCGGTACTCCTCGAGCCGCTGCGAGTACGACGAGCACCCCGCGCTCACGCACAGCGCGAGCACGGAGACGGCGCGTGCGACGACAGCGGGACCGCGGACCGGCTTCACGGCGCTCCTTCGGTTCGGAACGAACGACGGGACGCGACGACGCGACACGGATCGAAGCGGCCTACGCCGACGCGAACGTCGGCGTGCGCGCGGATGCGTTCAGCGCTCGTAGCCCTTGCGGACGCGGCCGGTCTCCTTGCGCACGGTCTCGCCGGAGTTCGCGTCGACGAGTTCCATCGTCAGCTGGTAGTTGCGCTGCGCTTCGTCGACGCCTTCGGAACTCAGCGTCGTGACGCGCGCGAACAGCAGGTAGTCCGGCGCGATGCCTTCGCGCGAGACGGCCGCGACGAAGCGCTCCCGGCCATTGCGCAGGAACAGGTCCTCGGGGCGCATGCCGGTGCTGTTCATCGCGGTCTCGACGAAGCGGCGCGACACCGGCGTGTAGGCAGCTTCGTTGACGAGGATCGTGTCGATGTTTTCGTACATCGCCGGCACCGCGTCGCGCATCTCCTCGGCGCCCGAGTTCTCGACGCCGATGAACGCGACCGTCATCGGTCCCTGTGCGCGGTTCGCCGACAGGTGGTTCGCGAGCAGCTTGTACGTGACGTCCTGCGTCAGGCGATCCCAGACCTCGATGCCGCCGCGCGTCGCGTCGACGAGGTCTTCTTCCGCGTCGTCCTTGATCCAGGCGGCGTCGTAGCACGCCGACGTCGACAGACCGAGCGCGAGGGTCACGAGCCACGAAGAGAGCGAGCGCGAGTTCATCCGTGAGGTCCTTCCGTACGCGACGGGACGAAGCGGTGAGTGGGATCGAGGGAGTTCGAACGAGATCGGATCGCGGGGCGAGTCGTCGGACGTAGCGGTCCGTGGGACGCTCAGCCGTCAATCAGCCAGAGACTCTCGCGATCGGCGAGGTCGAACGTCGCCATGTTCTCCTTGCGATCGGAGAGCACTTGGAACTGCGTGCGCGCGAGCATCGTCGCGTCGGCGACGCGCATCGCGGTCAGGTCGAACGTCAGCACGTCGCGGCCGTTGACCGGCTGGTTGTTCTCGCGCTTGACCGTGCCGAACACGACGAGCGTGAGGTCGAGACCGGCCGCATCGTTGACCGACGTCGGCAGTGTCGCGAACGACGCCTTCTTCATGCCCTTGCGGGCGATCTGGACGTCGAGTTCGGGCGTCGCCAGCGTGCGCGTGAACGACGAGGTTCCGGCGAGTCGCGCCGTGATGTCGTCGGCGAGGCGCACCCCGAGTTCCGACACCCACGCGCCGTCCCGCCGCAACCCGTACGAGACGAGCGGGAACGCGCCGACGCGATCACCCGGCTGCGACCGTGCGGCGACCTGCGTCGCGAACTCGGAGAGGCGCTGACCGACGGTCACGTCGCCGGCCGAGTCCATGACGTACGCCTCGGAGAACACGACCTGGAACGGCGCCTGCGGCGTGACCTCTTCGTCGATGTGCGACAGCTTCACGCGGTCGGCGTAGTTGTCCGACGCGCAGCCCGCGAGCACCGGGGCGACGAAGACGGCAAGGAGGGCGGTCGGACGGGCGAGGTTCATCCGCATCGAGGTGGTTCCTGGGGGGTGCCGGCGGCGAGGGTGAACTCCCTCGGGGCAGGCGGGGTTCCGTGGCGCGCGATTGTAGCGGCGCAGGAACGACGGGATGCGCGACGGAGGCGCCGGAGGTGGAACTGCTTATGAATCAGATAGTTGCGTTGGAATCTAGGGTCCGATCACTGGGGGGCTAGGCGGCAGAACCGATGCCCGGGGACCTCCGGCTCGTCCCGTCCCCGGCGGTACCCCTCACGCCGGGCACGCCGGGGACTGTCCCCGCGTCTGTCCCCGCGCCTGTCCCGGGGACTGTCCCCGCGTCTGTCCCCTCACGCCACCGCCGTCACCAGCGCCACCACGTCGTGGGCGCAGCCCCAGCTCAGCGTGACGCCGGCGCCGCCGTGGCCGTAGTCGTGGATGACCCGCGCGCCGCGCTCGGCTCGTTCGGCGTCGAACTCGAGGCGGACCTCGTGGCGCGCCGGGCGCAGACCGCAGTACGTCTCGAGCGTCGGCGCGGCCGCGGTCCTCGCATCGATCGCGGCGCAGCGCTCGCGGATCGCGCGCTCGCGCTCCGGGGTCGGCGCCGGCGGCTCCAAGCCGTCGCGGTCGGCGTCCCACGGCTCGTCGATCGTGCCGAGCACGACGTCGTCGTGGCGTGGGATCACGTACCCGGGCCGACCGGGCGTCTCGTCGAGCGAGAACTGCGCGATCGAGCCCTTCTCGACGCGGATGAGCTGCCCGAGCGTCGGCTTCAGCTCCGGATCCGGCACGAGCCGACGCGCCCACACGCCGGAACAGTGGACGACGACTCCGTCCCCGGTCACGACCTCGTCGAGCGACGCCAGTCGTCGTTGCTCGAACTCGACGCCGAGCCGCCGCGCCTGCTCTTCGAGCCACGGCAGGTACTTCGGCATCTCGATGACGTACGTCGTGAACTCGTAGCGGTCGACGTAGGCGTCGACCGCATCCGCGGACGGCCCGCGCCCGTGCGCGTAGTCGGGCAACAGGTCCTTCCAGCGCGACTCGGCCTGGATCGAGCGGAACAACTCCCGACCGAGCCGCGGCTCGATGCCGGGCACTCCGCGCCGATGCAGAGCGCGATACGCGCGCAGGCTCTCGCGCAACCACGCGTCGATCCGCGGATGCGCGACGGCGTACGGGTACCACACCGCCGCGGCGATGCGGGACAAGCTGCGTGCGCCGATGTCGGCGGCGACGACGCGCACGTCGAATCGCCGCGTCTCGGCGAGTCGGATGGCGGCGGAGAGGCCGACGACGCCGGCGCCGACGACCGTGACGGGAGTGCTCATTGGTAGATCCCTCACATCAGCCCGGTTGCCCGGCCTGCGGTGGGTGATCCCCTTTCCAACCGTACGTGCGGTTTTCCCGCATACGGCTGACCGATGGTCTTCTCATGTCGCATGCGTGCTCCCTGGGTAGCGGATCG
>JAEUIB010000506.1 GCA_016795255.1 Planctomycetota bacterium | reverse complement strand
TGGCGTCGTCGATCGCGAGCGCGGGTACTGAAGTTCCCCAGGCCGTCCATGTGCGGGACGCGTGATCGGCCCCCTGCAAGCGAAACGGGCCGGACGCTTCGTCGGGAAGCGTCCGGCCCGTCGTCGATCGACGGCGTGCGTCGAGCGAACGATTACGGCGCGAGGTTGAACGTGACGACGTTCGTCTTCGTGCCGTTCGCCGTGACCGGCGACAGAGCGACGAAATAGAACGGGATCGTCGCCGGCAGCGCCGCGATGCCCGCGGGCAGCAGCAGCGTTCCGGTCGCCTGACCCTGCGCGTTCAGGTTGCCGACGAAGTTCGTGACCAGCGGGTTCGGGATCGTCGACAGCGTCAGGAACAGGTCCGTGACCGGGTCGAACGGCACGCCGAGCGGATCGTTGCCCGTCGGCGCGGTGACCGACACCAGGATCAAGTACTGGTCGTTCGGCTGCGCGATGTTGATCGCGAGGTCGAGCTGGCCGCCGGTCGTCAGGCTGATCGTGTTCCCGACGCCGCCGACGTTCGTGTAGACGAGCGAGGCCGGCGGGTTCAGCGAAGCGCCCGGCGTCGGCGTGCCGTTGACGAAGAAGTCGGTCGCGTTGTTCGCCGTGTCGAAGCCGGCCGGGAAGCGCTCGAGCGAGAAGCCGGAGAAGACGTCCGCGGACGGAGCGCCCTCACCGATCGTGAAGCCGTTCACCGTGTCGACCGTGCACAGCGAGATGCCGTAGTTCAGCGAGTCGATCAGGCCGCCGCCGGCGTCGATCAGATGCACCGCGTCCGGCCCGTTCTCGAAGTCCATGTTGCCCGCGAGGAAGTCCGGCAAGCCGCCGTTGTGGTTCGGGTCGCAGACCACCGCCGTCGTGCCGCCGCCGTTGAGGTCGGCGACGACGAACAGTCCGTCGGGACCGATGAACGAGTTGGCGGGGAAGATGACCGTGTTCGTGTACTGACCGCACGAGGCGACCGACGCGCCCTGGATGTTCGTCAGGCGCCATCCGGAGATGTCGAGTCCGGCCGGGCCGTGCAGTTCGGCGAAGACCTTGCCGTCGTCGGTCGAAGGCGCGTCGTAATAGAACTCGTTGATCGTGACGAACTGTGCCGACGCCGAACCGGCGAGGGCGAGCGCGACCGCGGCAGCGATACCGAACGACTTCATTCGATGCTCCTCGAAAGGGGAGAGGGAGTGGACTCCCTCGGGCTGGGTGATGAGCCGAACAGGCTCGCCGATCCGTGTGAAGATCGGACGAACGCCGTGTCAGCGGACGAAACCAACTCGTGGGGGCGGCAGTCCGCGACAGCCCCCTTGGCGGCCGTCGCGCAAGCGCGGGAGTCTAACGGACGGACGAACCGCGGGCAACCGAGCGGGCGGGGTGCGGCGGCATGGCGCAGCCCCGCTGCCCTGCGATCGCCGCCGACGCCACGAAGGGCCCCGTCGGCCCACCCGACCCTCGGCGCCGCGTCAATGGACCGCTCGCCAGGCCAATTCCCGGACTGCTATGCTCCCGCCACCATGACCACGAAGCCATCGAAGCAACTCGAGACGTTCCCAAACCCGCGCCCGGGCCGGGACTACGTCATCCAGTTCGAGATCCCCGAGTTCACGTGCCTGTGTCCGAAGACCGGCCAGCCCGACTTCGCGACGTTCCGGGTCCAGTACGTCCCCACCGAGCGCTGCATCGAGCTGAAGTCGCTGAAGCTCTACATGTGGTCGTTCCGCGACGAGGGCCATTTCCATGAGGACGTGACCAACCGGATCCTCGACGACCTCGTCGCCGCGGCGGCCCCGAAGTGGATGGAGCTGGTCGGCGACTTCTACGTGCGCGGCGGCATCAAGACGATCGTCACGGTCACGCACGGCAAGCGCTGATCTCCGGGCTGGCCGCCGGCGAGCCGGCGGTGCGCGCTCACTTCCCGCCGCCGACGTAGCCGAGCTTCTCGAGATCCTCGATGTCCTGCTGGGTCATCGTCTGCGCGAGCTTCGTGCCCTTCTTCAGCCCCGCCTTCCAGCGGTTCAGTTGCTCGAGCATGTTCTTCGCGACGTCCTCGCGCTGCGTGACGATGTTCGTCTGCTCGCGCGGGTCGGCTTTGCAGTCGTAGAGCTCGCGGCGCGCGATCGGGTACTTGCCTTCCTTCGGCACCGAGACCGGCATGTAGTCGTTCGGGTTGTCGACGTAGAACCAGTTCTTGTTGCGGACGCCGTAGGCCTCGGATTCGAGCTGGCTGAACGCGAACGGCAGGCGATCGACGCGTCCCGTGCCGAACACCGCCGGTGACAGGTCGGTGCCGCGCGGCAGCGTGCCGGGGTTCTCGTCGGGCGAGATCGCGATGTCGAGCCGCGCGAGGATCGTCGGCATCACGTCGACGAGTTCGATCAAGTCGTCGTTCGTCGTGCCGGCAGGGATCGCGCCGGTCTGGCGCAGGATCAGCGGCACGTGCGTGACCGACCGGTACAGCGAATTCGCGTGATAGAAGTACGCGTTGTGGTCGTAGAGGTCCTCGCCGTGATCGGCGGTGAACACGACCAGCGTGTCCTTGTCGAGCCCGGCCTTCGCCAGCGTGTCCATCAAGCTGCCGACGAGGTCGCTGACGAACCGCACCTGCCCGTCCCACACCGCCAGGATGTGATCGAGGTCGCGCTGCGCGAGCTTCGTCTTGTTGACGAAGATGCCGTCGATCGTCTCGGGCTTGGTGTCGATCTTGCCCTCGTAGTTCGGGTCGAACAGCTTCATGTACTTCGGCGGCGGGTCGTACGGCTGGTGCGGGTTCATGAAGTGCACCCACATGAACTCGCGCTGGTTCGGGACCTTGCCGAAGTCGTTCTCGAGGATGCCGCGGACCTTCGTCGCGATGTAGCTCTCGTTGTCGTTCGGCTCGTAGCCGCCGGTGAAGCCTTGATCGATGCCCGAACGGTTGTGCGCGAGCACGCCGTTCGTCACGAAGCCGCGCGAGCGGAAGCCCGCGGCCGTCAGCCGCTCGGCCAGCGTGTTCTCGCCGGGGTCGAGCTTCAGCGTGTTGTTCGTGACCGCCGTTTCGTCGGGGTATTTCGACGTCATCAGCGTGGTCAGGCACGCGAGCGTCATGCCCATCGGTGCGTGGCAATCCGCGAAGCGGATGCCTTCCGCCGCGAGCTTGTCGATCGCGGGGCTGGCGCCCTCGCGGCCGCCGTAGCAATGGAGTCGATCCGCGCGCAGCGTGTCGACGGTGATCAACAACAGGTGCTTCGCGGTCGGCAACTTCGGCGCGGCGGCCGGTTCGTCCTTCGAACAGGCCGGCAGCAACGACGCGAGCACACACGACGACGCCAACAACACGCGCACTCTCATGCGGTTCGACCTCTGCCCTGGGCTGTTCATTCGCCGAATTCGGGAGCGCTCGCGGCGTTGCCGATCGCCTTCGCCGTCAGGTAGACGACGCGAGAGGCACGCAGCAGCAACGTCTCGTTGACCTTGTCGGCAGTATCGCCGGGCTTGTGATAGTCCTCGTGATCGGGGACGCCGAAATACAGGTACGGGATGCCGGCGGTGGCGAACGGACCGTGGTCGCTCGA
>JAEUIB010000502.1 GCA_016795255.1 Planctomycetota bacterium | reverse complement strand
GTCGCTCGTGATCCACTTCGAGTCGCCGGTCGACGTCGCGATCTTGCCGTCGAGCGACATCGCCCATTTCGCGGTCACGTACGCGCGGGCGCGCGCCAGATGCGCTTCGAAGCCGGTCAACAGCCGACGCGCGGCCGTGTGCTGCACCGGCCCTTCGACGACGATGCCGTGTCGGCGCAGGAGCTCACCCGCTCGCCCGCGATGCGACTCGAACGGATCGACGCACGCGTAGATCACGCGAGCGACGCCGGCCGCGACGAGCGCGTCGGTGCACGGCGGCGTCTTGCCCTGCGTCGAGCAAGGCTCGAGCGTCACGACGACCGTCGAACCTCGCGCGGCGGCACCGGCAGCGCGCAACGCCGCGACCTCGGCGTGTGGCCCGCCGTACGCGTCGTGCCAACCTTCGAACGTCGTTCCGTCGGCCGCGACGACCAGCGCCCCGACGCGCGGGTTCGGCTCGACCAGGTGCGCGCCACGATCCGCGAGTTCGACCGCGCGGTCGAGCCACACGCTCACGATTCGCGCATCGTCAGCGGGAGGCATCGTGGACGGCGACGACCGAGCCGAACAGCGTCAGCGCCGAGCAGCGATCGATGCGGACGCGCGCGAACGCTCCTTCGCGGATGCGCTCGTCTTCGACGCAGACGATCCGATGCGCCGGATCGCGCCCCGCCCACTTCGTGTCGTCGAGGCGGCTCCTGCCTTCGAACAGCACGTCGAGCTCGCGACCGACGAGCTGCTGGTGCGACGTCAGCGATACGCGCGCCTGGACGTCGAGCAGCTCGTTGTTGCGGCGCTTCTTCGTCTCGTTGTCGACGTCGTCGACCATCGACTCGGCCGAGACCGTCCCGGGGCGCGGCGAATACTTGAAGACGAACGACTGCGAGAAGCGCATCTCCTCGCAGACCGCGAGACTGGCTTCGTGATCGGCCTCGGTCTCGCCCGGGAAACCGACGATCCAATCGCAACCGACCTGCATGTCGGGGATCGCGGCGCGAACGCGGTCGACGATCGCGCGGTACTTGTCGACGGTGTAACCGCGGCGCATCGCGCGCAGCATGCGGTCCGAACCCGACTGGATCGGCATGTGCAGGAATCGGTCGAGACGCGAGCACTCGGCCATCGCCGCGAACGTGTCGTCGTTGAAGTCGGTCGGATGCGACGTGATGAAGCGCAGGCGCTTCAATCCGGCGATCGCGTCGAGTCGACGCAGCAGCGTGCCGAGCGTGACCTGACCGGGAAGCTGGCCGTCGTACGCGTTGACCGTCTGGCCGAGCAAGCAGACTTCGACCACGCCTTCGTCGACCAGCGCCTTCACCTCGTCGACGACTTCGTCGACGGGTCGACTGATCTCGCGGCCGCGAACGGTCGGCACGATGCAGTAGGTGCACGGCCGATTGCAGCCGCGCATGATCGTGACGTACGCCTGGAACGGCTTCGGGCGCGTCGTCGGCAGCCGTTCGACGTCGGGTCGCTCGGTGCCGTCGATGACGACGAACGGACCTTCGCCGGCGCGGACGCGCTGTGCGAGTTCGGCGAGCTTCGGGAAGTCCTTCGTGCCGGTGATGAGGTCGACGTGCGGCAGCCGGCGACGGATGTCGCGGGCTTCGCGCTGCGCCATGCAGCCCATGACCGCGAGCACGCGATTCGCCTTGGCCTTCTTCCAATCACGCAGCGCGCCGAGCCGCGAGATCACGCGATCCTCGGCGTGCCCGCGGACCGAGCACGTGTTGAACACGATCACGTCCGCCGCGTCGTAATCCTGCGTTTCCTCGTACGCCAACTTGCGGAATCGACCGAGGACGAGCTCGGCGTCGACGACGTTCATCTGGCAACCGAAGACCTCCATGAGGACTCGGCCGGGCGGGGTCGTCGTCGGCTGCATCACCGTCATCGCAGGACTCACGCAAAGGGGGCCAGGAACCTAGTCGGAAT
>JAEUIB010000454.1 GCA_016795255.1 Planctomycetota bacterium | reverse complement strand
GACCGCGGCGCGAGCGCTGTCGCGCGTGCTCGCCGCCGTCGGCGCCGGCCACGTTCGCGCGATCGGACTCGCCGCGCATCGCTCGTCGGCCACGCTGCTCGATCCGCGCACGTCGAGGTTCCACGCACCGCTCGTGCTGTGGAACGACCGGCGCGCCGCCGCGATCGCGGATCGACTCGCGCGCTCGCGGGCCGGCGACCGATTGGCGCGCGCCAGCGGCTTGCCGATCCTCCCGTTCACGTTCGCGTGCCGAGCAGCCTGGATGGCCTCGCAGCGGCGCTGGGCGCGCGAACTCGCATCCGGCCGCTCGAAGCTCGTGACCGCCGATGTCGCGCTCGCGCACGTGCTGACCGGCGGAGCAGCCTTGTCGACCGATCCGTCGTTCACGGCGCGCACGCAGCTCGCGTCGCTGCGCTCGGGGGCTTGGGCACCTTCGCTGCTGGCCGCGGCCGGCGTCGATCGGCGCTGGCTCGTGCCGGTGGCGCCGACGCTTTCGACTCGCGGCGTGACGTCGTCGCGACTCGCCCGCGGACTGCACGACGGCATCCCGATCGTCGCGTCGGTGGCGGACCAATCGGCGTCGGCGATCGGTCTCGGTGTCGCCGCCGACGACGTCGTCGGCCTCACGTTCGGCACCGGAGCGTTCGCCGTCCGCGTCCGCGCGCGCCGCGATCGACTCCGTGGGCGCTTCCTGATCGTGCTGGTCGGCCGTGGCGAGCACGCGACGACCGCCGTCGAAGCCAACGATCCGTCGACCGGCACCAGCATCGCGCGCGTCGTCGCATGGCTCGGCGTCCGCTCGCCGACCGAACTCGAGGAGTTGGCCCGCCGCAGCGCCGACGACTCGGTGACGTTCGTCCCGGCGGTGTCGGGGCTCGGCGCGCCGTGGCTCGTGCCGAACGCGCGCGCCGCGTGGTTCCACCTGCATGCGGGCGTCACGCGCGCGGATCTCGCCGCGGCCGCGCTACGCGGCGTCGCTCTGCGGGCCAGCGAACTCGTCGATGAGCTCGATCCGACCGGGACCCGCCCGATCGTCGTCGCCGGCGGCGGCGCCACACATGACGGAACGATGCAGCGCCTCGCGGACGTCAGCGGCCGCAGGGTGCGTCGAGCCTCCGTCGCCGAGACGACGGCGCGCGGCGCGGCGATCCTCGCCGCTCTCGCGTGCGGAGCGCTCCGTGGCCTCGACGATCCGCGCGTTCGCTGCGGTCACGATGGTTCCTGGACGCCGCGAACGACGAAGCGCGAACGCGACCACGCTCGCCGCGAGTTCGCGGCCTGCGTCCGCGCGACGATCGAGCCGCTTCAGGGCTCGTAGTACTCGAGGCTCTTCAACACCCCGTCCCGCCCCTGACCGCCGATCAGCAGCAGGCGACCGTCGCCGAGCTTGACCGCCGCGAAATCGTCGCGCGCCTCGCGCATCGCGGCGCATTTGGTCCAGCGACCGACCGCGGGATCGAAGCGCTCGACGGCGTCGAGGATCGTGTCGTGCTGATCCGTCCCATCGTCCGATTCCCCGCCGAGCACCAGCACCGATCCGTCGTCCAGCAACACTTGTTCGTGATCCGCGCGCGCGACGGCGAGCGCCTCCATGGCGTCGATGCGATCGAGCGACGGCACGAAGCGCTCGACGCGGGACGACGTCTTGCTGAGCTCGTCCTGCCCGCCGACGATCAGCACGCTGCCGTCCCCGAGCAACGTCGCGCGATGGTCGTCGCGCGCCGATCGCAGCGTCGGACCCGCGGCGATCGCATTGGTCTTCGGGTCGTAGAGCTCCGTGGAATCGCGACCGACGCCGCCGCAAACGAACACGCGACCGTCGGACAGCAGCGTCGCGGTATGGCACGCGCGCGGTTCGCGCAGCCGCGGGCCCGACGTGATCGTGTTCGATTTCGGGTCGAACAGCGCCGTGTGGTCGAGCGCTTGCCCCGCGACCGTCCGGCCACCCGCGATGAACACGCGGCCATCGGCGAGCTTCGTCGCCGTCAGCGCCGCGCGCTGACCACCGGGCAGGTCGGGGCCGCGGACGAACCGACCCTTCGCATCACGATCCGGATCGAACCACTCGACGAACGTGTTCGCCGAGCCGCCGACCAGCAGCACGCGGCCGTCGTCCAACTCGACCGCCGCATGCAAGAAGTGCCCGGGCAGCACGCGCGCCGAGAACTCGATCGGCGGCAGCACGCGGCCCGCGCCGTCGTGCCACAGCGTGTCGACGACTTCGGCGTTCGCGTGGAAGCTCGTCGCTTGCGCCTGGTTCGCCAATCCGCCGGCGACGAGGATCCGGCCGCCCTTCAAGCGCGATGCCGAGAACAGCGTCCGGGCGCGGCCGAGCGCGAACGACGGCTCGGATGGCGAAGTCGGTCCGTCGGCCTGGACCGGAGTGTCTCCGCGGTTCGCGCCGTCCGCATCGACCGGGTGCACCGGGTGAGCCGGGTCGACGACCGCGACCGGCGCACTGACGGCCGCTTGGGCGACCGGCGGTTGCGGCTCGGTTCGATCGCACGCTCCGAGGCAGCACGCGACGACGGCGATCACGGCGGCACACTGCGAACGCATGGGCACTCCTGGCCGCCACTCCAAATCGGAGTCCACGATTCTGTC
>JAEUIB010000450.1 GCA_016795255.1 Planctomycetota bacterium | reverse complement strand
TCGAAGCTGCGTCCGAAGGGTTCGATCGTCCGCAGCTCGGGCGGCACGACCGAAGGACCGCTGTCCTTCCTGCGCATGCTGTCGGGCGTGACGAACGCGATCCAGCAGGGCGCGTTCCGCCGCGGCGCCAACATGGGCACGCTGCGCATCGACCACCCGGACATCCTCGACTTCGTCCGCGTGAAGGAAGACCTGTCGCAGGTCACGAACTACAACCTCTCGGTCACGATGACCGACTCCTTCATGGAGCAGTACCGCACCGAGCCGAACGCGCTGCACATCGTCGTCAACCCCGCCACCGGCCGCCGCGCGTACCTGCGCCGCGAGAACGGTGCGGCCGACTACGAGACGTTCGACCGCGGCATCAGCGCGAACGAGAAGGAGAAGCTCTGGACGGTCGGTCAGTTGTTCGACCTGATCATCGAGAAGGCGTGGCTGTCGGGCGAGCCCGGGCTGATCTTCATCGACCGCGTCAACGAGTACAACCAGACGCCGAACGTCGGCCCGATGTGCACGACGAACCCGTGCGGTGAGCAGCCGCTGCTGCCGTACGAGGCGTGCAACCTCGGCTCGCTGAACCTGGCGTCGTTCGTCCGCGCCGACAAGACGATCGACTGGGACGGCATGAAGGACGCGATCCACCTCGCGATCCGCTTCCTCGACGACGTCGTCGAAGTGAACAACTACCCGACGCGCGAAATCGACGAGATGTGCCGCGCCAACCGCAAGATCGGCCTCGGCGTCATGGGCTGGGCCGACATGCTCTTCATGCTGGACATCCCGTACAACTCCGACGAAGCGCTCGCGCTCGCGCGGAAGGTCGGCGGGTTCATCCAGAAGGAAGGGTGGGACGCCGACACCGCCATCGCGGAAGAGAAGGGCGTGTTCGCGAACTGGAAGGGCTCGATCTGGGACACCAAGTTCCACCGCAAGATGCGCAACGCGCACTGCGTGACCATCGCCCCGACCGGAACGATCTCGATCATCGCGGGTTGCTCGGGCGGCATCGAGCCGATCTTCTCGTTGTCGTTCGTGCGCCAGGTCATGAACGGCCAGACGCTGTACGAGACGAATCCGGTGTTCAAGAAGCGCCTCGAGGACCAGGGCTACGACCAGGCCACGATCGACCGCATCCTGAACATCGCCTGCACCGAAGGCTCGGTGCAGAACGCGGCCGACCTCGAACCGACGTTGCGCAGGACGTACGTCACGGCGCGCGACATCGAGCCGAAGTGGCACGTGAAGATGCAGGCCGCGTGGCAGGAGTTCACCGACGCCGCGGTGTCGAAGACGATCAACTTCCCGGCCGAAGCGACGCCCGAGGAAGTGAAGGAGGCGTACCTGCTGGCGTTCGAGACGCGCTGCAAGGGCATCACCGTCTATCGCGACGGCAGCCGTCAGAACCAGCCGATGGCGCTGAAGACCGACAAGAGCATGAAGGGCGGCACGGCCGCGTCCGACAAGGCCGCGCCCGCGGTCAACGCGACCGAGAGCGGCAAGATCGAGATCGCGCCGGTCAAGCTCCCCGAGCTGATGCCGGGCGTCCGCATCCGCCAGATCACGCCGTTCGGCAACATGCACGTGAAGCTGTCGGTCGATCCGAAGACCGGCATCGAACGCGAAATCTTCGCGCAGCTCGGCAAGGGTGGCGACGTCGCGACGTCCGACCTCGAAGCGATCTGCCGCATGATGTCGCTGTTCCTGCGCTGCAACGGTCCGATCGAGCTCGCGCTGAACCAGCTCGAAGGCATCGGCTCGAGCCTGTCGGTGCCGAGCGCCGACGGCAGCGTGACGTCGCTGGCGGACGGTCTCGCGAAGGCGATCCAGAAGTACCTGCGCGCGAAGCGTAAGTTCGGTCTGAAGGCGATCCTGCTCGGCGAGGCCGACCTCAGCGCGGTCGACGACCCGAACGCCACGGCCGCAACGATCGCGCACGATCCGCTGCATCAGCACTCGCGCGTGTCGCAGACGGCGTTCAAGGTGAAGTGCCCCGAGTGCAAGGGCGTGCTCTCGTTCGAAGAGGGCTGCGTCAAGTGCCCGAGCTGCGGGTATTCGCAGTGCTGAGGCGGCCCCCCGGCGGCGAAGCCGCTGGATTCGCCAGGCCCAGGTAAGAGCTGAGCCTTAACGCGAACCGGGTCGGCTGCGCTAGCG
>JAEUIB010000407.1 GCA_016795255.1 Planctomycetota bacterium | reverse complement strand
CAGCGCGAGCATCAGCGAGCGCGAGCCGGGCGTGAACGAGACGACGACGTCTTCCTTGCGCTTGATCGTCTTCTGGCCGGTCCGCGCCAGTTCGCCGGAGACGCGCGCGCTGAAGCGGTGGGGCGAGAACGCGACGCCTTCGGGGAACGGTGCGCTCGTCGCCGACGGCCACGATCCGAGGTACGCGCCGTCGAGGCCGAACTCGCGCACGCCGTTGCCGACGAGCGACGCGACGAACAGATCGCCGTTCGGGCCGAACGCGATCCCGGTCGGGAACGCCAGCGCGGGGTCGTCGAACACGACCGCGCCCGAGGCGACCTCGCCGTCGACGTCCAGTCCGACGACGTTGGCGGCGAACAGCGACGACACCCACAGGCGGCCATCGGGACCGAACGCGAGCCCGATCGGGATCGACAGGTCGCCGTCGGCGCCGAGTTCGCGGACCTTGATGCCGGACGGATCGAACTCGAACACGCGGTTGTCGGCCGACGCGCAGACGAACACGTGGCCGTTCGCGCCGATCGCGAGTCCGGCCGGCACCGTCAGGTCGTCGTCCTGGCCGAACTCGCGCAGGAACGGGCCTTCGAGTTCGAACACGAGCACGCGGTCGAGCGACGTCACGAACACTTCGCCGTGCGAGCCGATCGCGAGACCCCGCGCGGCGCTCAGCGTGCTGTCCGCGCCGAGGCTGCGGATCAGCGACCCATCGGGCGCGAAGACGTGGACGCGCGTGCTCGACGCGACGTAGAGGTTGCCGTCCGGCCCGAACGCGATGCCGCGTGGGTCGGTCAGCGTGCCGGCACCGATGCGCCGGACCTCGGCGCCGGTCGGGTCGACCTCGATGACGACGTCGTCACCGAGCGACGCGACGAACAGGCGACCGGGAGCGAACGAAGTCTGGGCTTGCGCGGTGAGCGGCCCGAAGGCGGCCAAGCTCGCGCAGAGCGGCAGCAGGCGCGCGAATCTCATGCGGCAGGGCGTTCCAGTCAATGTCGCGATTGGGTGGCGAGTGGGCGCGAGATGTCGATTCCGAAGGTGGCGATTGCGTCGAGGCCGAAGACGACGCGAGTCGGTGCGTGACGCCGACGACCGCAGCCTAGCCCACGAACCCACGTTCGGCGCCAGCCGAGTTCCGACTTTCCTTCGGACGTCGTCCGGGGCACGGCGGTGGATCGACGGCGGTCCCGAGCGACGATCGTGTGCCGCGCCTTGACCCCGGTTTTTTCGGCTTGGTAGCGTCCGCCCCGCCTTTTCCTCCGCGACTAACTCGGATGTGGGCTGGGCGATCGACGTCACGCTGTTCCGCCGTGCGCGGGACCGTGGTCGCATCGCGCCGGGCCGCGCCAGTCCGGCGCGCGATCGCGATCCCTCGTTCGTCCCCTTCGGCTCGGTGAATCGATGCGTGTCCTCATCGTCGGTGGTGGCGGCCGCGAGCATGCGCTCGCCGCCGGCATCGCGCGTTCGAAGCTGCTGACCAAACTGTACGCCGCGCCCGGCAACCCCGGGATCGCGCGGCTCGGCACCTGCGTCGACATCGCCGCCGACGACGTCGATGCGCTGCTGCGCTTCGCTCGCACCGAGCACATCGATCTGACGGTCGTCGGTCCCGAGGCGCCTCTCGTCAAGGGCATCGTCGACGCGTTCGAGAAGGCCGGCCTGCTGATCTTCGGACCGACGCGTTCGTGCGCGCGCCTCGAGGGCAGCAAGGCGTTCACGAAGGAACTGTGCCGGAAGCACCACATCCCGACGGCCGCGTACCGAACGTTCTTCGACGCCGAAGCCGCGCGGCAGTGGCTGCGCGAGTCGACGTATCCGCAGGTGCTGAAGGCCGACGGACTCGCCGCGGGCAAGGGCGTCGTGATCGCGCGCTCGTTCGACGAGGCCGACGACGCGATCCAGCGCTTCATGATCGTCAAGGAGCTCGGCGACGCCGGCTCGCGCCTCGTCGTCGAGGAGTTCTTGCAGGGCGTCGAAGCGTCGGTGCTGGCGATGGTCGACGGCCGCACGATCGCGATGCTCGAGACGGCGCGCGACCACAAGACGGCGTTCGACGACAACCGCGGCCCGAATACCGGCGGCATGGGCACGTGCTCGCCGTCGGCGATGCTGACGCCGGAAGGCCTCGCACAGGTCGAGAGCCAGATCATCCTGCCCGCCGTCCACGCGATGGGTCGGGACGGCAAGGGCTTCAAGGGCTTCCTGTACGCCGGCGTCATGATCACGCCCGGCGGTCCGAAGCTGCTCGAGTTCAACGTGCGGATGGGCGATCCCGAAGCGCAGGTGATCCTGCCGCGCCTGCGGTCCGACCTCTTGCATCTGCTGCATCTGGCGGCGCAAGGGCGGCTCGACGAGGCCGAAGAACTCGATTGGGATCCGCGAGCGGCGGTCTGCGTCGTGCTCGCGTCCCAGGGCTATCCCGGTCCGTACGCGACCGGCTTTCCGATCTACGGGCTCGACGACGCATCGCCGTCGGCCGATGTCATGGTGTTCCAGGCGGGCACGCGACAGAAGGGTGCGGACATCGTCACGGCCGGGGGGCGCGTGCTCGGTGTCACCGCACTCGGGACGTCGTTGCACGAAGCGCGCGAGGTCGCGTACCGCGCCGTCGCGCGCATCCGCTTCCAAGGCGCTCACTACCGCTCCGACATCGGGCGGCAGGACGCCGAGATGCTGACGCGTCGTTGATGGGTTCCGTCCCTGGGGGGCCAGCCGTGAGTCGAAGAGACCGCACCGACGACGCCGACAAAGTCGACGAACTGTTCGAGCGCTTCCTGCGCGAGAACAGCCTGAAGCACACCGCGCAGCGCTTGAAGATCGTCAAGCGCGCGTTCTCGATGCCGAAGCACTTCGCGGCCGAGGACCTCTATCTCGTGCTGCGGCGCGAGAAGACCTACGTGTCGAAGGCGACGGTCTATCGCACGCTGAAGCTGCTGGTCGACGCGCACTTCCTCGACGAACTCGAGATCGGCGCGCGCAAGGCGAAGTTCTACGAGCCGGTGCACGGCCGCGAGCACCACGACCACATGATCTGTCTGCGCTGCGGCGACATCCTCGAGTTCAGCGACGACGAGATCGAGGCGAAGCAGTCCGAGGCCGCCGCGCGCCACAAGTTCCGCGTGCTGTCGCACTCGCTGAAGATGTTCGGCCTGTGCCGGAAATGCCAGGACGACGCCGCCTGACGACGCGAACCCGGGGTCTCGGCCCCCCGCGGGGACGCCCTCGCTGAATCGCCTCGAGGGTCCCGGTCGCTCGGCCGGCCGGACGGCTGGTATCGTCTGCCGCGATGGCCGACCTCGCCCTTCCCCCTCGCTTTCGCGTCGAGCGCGCCCTCGGCGCGGGCTCGCGTGCGGCGTGGCTCGTGTTCGATCACGAGGCGGGGGAAGCGCGGGTGCTGCGACCGCTGGCGCCGACCGCGCGGGCGGGAGCCCAACTGCTGGTCGGACTGCGGCATCCGCGGCTGGCGGCGATGCTCGAAGTCGTCGTCACGCCGGCCGGCACGTTCACGGTCGCCGAGTTCGCGCCGGGGGACGCGTACGCGGACGTCGTGTCGCGGCTCGATCGCGCGGCGCGGCTCGAGGTCGTGCTCGACGTGCTGCGCGGGCTCGAACCGCTGCACGCGCGCGGCCTCGCGCACGGCGACGTCGCGCCGTCGAACGTCGTCGTCGACGCCGACGGTCGCGCGCGGCTCGTCGATCCGCTGGTGCCCGGCGACGCGCAGGCGCCGCTCGGCACGCTGCAAATCCTCGCGCCGGAGCGTCGGCTCGGAGCGCCGCCGAACCCCGCCGCCGACGTGTTCGCGGTCGGAGCGCTCGCGTACGAGGCCGCGCTCGGTCGGCCCGCATTCGCCGGCAGGACGGCGCTCGACGTCGTTCGCGCGCTCGAGGCCGGACCGCCGCGCATCGACGGGGAGGAGCCGCTCGCGGCGTTCCTGGCCG
>JAEUIB010000860.1 GCA_016795255.1 Planctomycetota bacterium | reverse complement strand
GCGGGCCGTTCCGATTCACGTGACCTCGGATCAGCGGATCGAGACCGTGAACGGCATCAGCGCCATCACGTTGTCCTTGCTCCACGTCGAGGTCGGATTGCGCCACGCACGCGCCACCGCGACCAGATCCCCGAAGCCGAGCTCGATCAGACCGCGTTCGACGACGATCTGCGCGACCGTCATCTCCTCCATCTGATCCTGGAACTGCTCGAGGAAGTTCGGCGCGTTCGGGTACTCGACGACGGCGGTCGTCTTCGGATCGAGGTTGCCGCCGAGCTCACACGCCCACGCGATCGCGTCCTCGAAGCTGCCGAGGCGATCGACGAGGTTGAGGTCGAGCGCTTCGCGCCCGGTCCACACGCGTCCGCGGGCGATCGCGTCGATCGATTCCTTCGTCGTCTTGCGCCCGGTCGCGGCCTTGGTCAGGAACTCCTGATACGTGTCTTGCATCGACGTCGTGATCAGGTTCTTCAGGAACTCGCTCGGGCCCGTGCCCATCATCGCGAGGTCGTTGACGCGCGGTCCCTTGCCGACCACTTCGACCTTGACGCCGAAGCGCTTCATGACGCCCGACAGGTCGGGCAGCATCGACACGACACCGATCGAGCCGGTGATCGTCGACGGCTGCGCCATGATCCGATCGCAGCCCATCGAGATCCAGTAACCGCCGGACGCGGCGACACTGCCCATCGACGAGATGATCGGCTTCTTCTCGCGTACGCGTTCGACCGCGCGCCAGATCATGTCGCTCGCGAGCGCCGAGCCGCCGGGGCTGTTGACGCGCAGCACGACCGCCTTGACCCAGTCGTCGTTCCGCGCCTTCTCGAGCGCCGCGACGATCGTCTCGGATCCCATCGACGACACTTCGCCGTCGAAGCCCGACTGCGACTTGCCGCTGGTGATCGCGCCGGTCGCGTAGATGACGGCGATGCGCGGCGCGGCCGGCAGATCCTCGTCCTGCGGCTTCATCATCTTCCCGATGAGCTGGAACACGCCGAACGGGTTCTCGAGCATCTTCTCGATGTCTTCGCCCTGCGTGCGGCCGTACTTCTTGTCGAGATCGAACGGACCGCCGAACAGGCGCTCGCACTGCGCGTCGAACTGATCCTCGTAGGCGACGTGCGAGATCAGGCCCGCGGCCTTCGCGTCGTCCGGTTGCACGAACACTTTGTCGAACAGCGACTCGACGGCCTGCGTCTGCATCCCGCGGTTCTCGGCGATCGTCGCGACCATCTGTTTGAACTGCTCGTCGAGGATCGACTCGAGCGTCTTGCGCTGCTCCGCCGTCATGCCGGGCTTCGTCAGCTCTTCGTAGGCGGTCTTGAACTCGCCGACGTGCAGGACGTGGACCTTCACGCTCATCATCTCGAGCAGGTCCTTCATGTACATCACTTCGGCGGCGAGGCCCTCGAGCATGATCGCGCCCGACGGCGGCACCGCGAGCACGTCCGCGAGCGACGCGAACATCAAGCTGCGCTGGTCGACCATCTCCAGGTAGCAGGCGATCTTCTTGCCGGCAGCCTTCACGCGACGCATCTCGTGCAGAACGTCCAAGCTGCGTGCGAAGTCCGGCGCGCCGTTGATCTTCAGCACGACGCCGGTGACGGCCGGGTCCGCGGCCAACTGCTGCAGCATCTTCAGCCGCGCACGGAAGTTCATCGGCGACGGGCCGAAGGGGTTCTGCGGCTTCGGGTCCTCGCCGAACCCGCCGAGCCGCAGCTCGACGACCTTGGCCTTGGCGGGCGCGGTCGCCGCCGTCTTCCCACTCTCCTCACCCGTGCGAGCGAACGTCTGCGTCGCTGGAAGGACCGCGGACAGTGTGAGGCACAGGGCCGCCACGGACATCGACTTCATGTGTGCTGTCTCCGAAGGGGTCGCGTCGCGAGGCGAAGGAGTCTCGCGACTGCGCCGCGCTGTTCGCACGGCGTGTGCCGATTCTGACTGCGGTTCGCCTCGGAGGCGAGACCCGATCCGCCGGCGACCTGCGGTTCGCCCGATCGT
>JAEUIB010000856.1 GCA_016795255.1 Planctomycetota bacterium | reverse complement strand
CCACGACGCGATCACGCTGACGTCCGGACGACCGGCCGGCAGCGGCGAAGCCATCGTCGGCCGGCTCGCGGCCGAGCGGCTCGGGCTCCCGAAGGCGGCGCTCGCGGAGGGCGCGACGCTGCGCGTCGAAGGCGTGCCTTTCCGCGTGGTCGGCGAGTTCGCCGCCGCGGGCAGCGCCATCGAGGGCGAGCTCTGGCTGCCGCTCGGCGACTTGCGGACCGCGCTGCGCCGCGACGACGTCTCGGCGGTGTTCGTGCGCCTCGACTCACCCGACAAGTTCGCCGAACTCCAGGTGTTCGCGAATCGACGCCTCGACCTCGAGGCCGAGGCGATGCGCTCCAGCGAGTTCTTCGAACGACTCGCGCGCACCTATGCGCCGATCGCGTGGATGGCGCGCGTGCTCGCCGCGCTGGTCGCGATCGCCGCGCTCGTCTGCGGCATCAACGTGCTGTCGGCGGCCATCGCACAGCGTTCGAGCGAGATCGCCGTGCTACGCGCCGTCGGCTACTCGTCGACGGCGATCTTCGCGAGTCTCGCCGTCGAGACGAGCCTCGTGTCCGGGGCCGGCGCCGCGCTCGGGCTGCTCGTCGCGCAGTTCGGACTCGAGGGTCGCGTCTTGCGCGTCGCGATGACCGCAATCGAGTTCGACGCGTCGGCACATGTCACCGTCACCGCGCTTGGCGCGACGTTCGCGTTGGCTTGGTTCGCATTGATCCCCGCCGGCATCGGCACACTGACGGCTCCGCTCGCCACACGATTGCGTGGAGACGGCTGACCCGCATGATTCGACGCTCCGTACCGTTCGACCCCTGACACCCACCCTTTTCGATCGAGGAGTCCTCCGATGAACCTGACGATGTCGCGACTCGTGCTTTGGACCGCTTGCGTCGGGCTGACGGCGTGTTCGGACGAGCCGGCGCAGAAGCCGACGGCGCAACCCACGGCGAGCCCGGCGGTCGACGGCTTCTTCACGAAGACCGCGCTCGACGGCGCGCTCGAGGTGCTGGACGCGCGAACCCGCGCCCAGGCGGCGCCGAGCGAGACGACGGTGCACGGCCGCGTGAAGGACTTCGTCGACGGCGCCGCGGTGTTCACGATGATCGACGCGTCGCTGAAGGCGTGCGGCGAAGACGGTGAGGACGACTGCAAAACGCCGTGGGACTATTGCTGTCACGATCCGGCCGAACTCGCGAAGGCGATCGTGACGGTCGAGCTGCGCGCCGGAGCACAGCCGATCCCGACCTCGCTCGAGAACGTCCACGGACTCGCGCACCTGAAGCCCGTCGTCGTCCGCGGCGCCTGGTCGACCGACGCGCACGGCAATGCGCTGCTGGTCGCGAGCTCCGTCCAAGTTCCGTGACCCGCGCCGGCCCACCGGGCCGGACGCTATCCTCCGGCCGATGGACATCGCAACCTCGGTACTCGCGCTGATCGGCGGCACGCCTCTCGTTCGACTGCAACGCGTGGCCGCGGGGACGCGAGTCCCCGTGCTCGCGAAATGCGAGTTCCTGAATCCCGGCGGCAGCCTGAAAGACCGCATCGCGCTGTCGATCGTCGAGGCGGCGGAGCGCAGCGGACGTCTGCGGCCCGGCGGCACGATCGTCGAGGCGACCGGTGGCAACACCGGCGTCGGACTCGCGCTGGTCGCGAACTTGAAGGGCTACCGGCTGATCTGCGTGCTGCCCGAGAAGATGTCGCACGACAAGCGGCTCGCGCTGGCCGTGCTCGGCGCGTCGGTCGTCGTGACGAAGGACGCGCCGCCGGACGATCCGGCGCATTTCCAGTCCGTCGCCGCCCGCCTCGCGAAGGAGCGCGGCTACGTCCTCGCCGACCAATTCCGCGAGCGCGCGAACGTCGAGGCGCACGTCCGGACGACGGCGCAGGAGATCCTGCGGCAGACCGGCGGCGAGATCGGCGCGTTCGTCGCCGGCGTCGGCACCGGCGGCACGATCTCCGGCGTCGGCCGCGTGCTGAAGGAGCACGTCCCCGGCGTTCGGATCGTCATCGCGGATCCGGTCGGATCGAAGCTCGCCGGTTGGGTGCGCTGCGGCGAAGCGTCGCCGGACGGGAAGTACCAGCTCGAGGGCATGGGCGGATCGAAGGTGCCCGAGACGTTCGACATCGACGTCGCCGACGACGCGGTCTCGGTGACGGACGACGACGCGTTCGCGATGACGCATCGATTGATTCGCGACGAAGGGTTGTTGTGCGGCGGATCGTCGGGCGGCGCCGTCGTCGCCGCGGTCCGCGTCGCGGCCGATCCCACGCTGCGCGGTCCGGTCGTCACCGTGCTCGCCGATTCGTGGGACCGCTATTGGTCGAAGCCGTGGATGCAGTCGACGAAGGCGACGATCGAGACGCTCGAAGAGTTCGAGTCGAAATGAGCCGCGCCCGGCCGCGCGCCGGAACCGTGGTCGAGCGTCGGTGAGACGAGCGTCAGCGCGGCGGCACGGTGTCGCGGACTCGGCTCAGATCGATGTCGATCGTCAGTCCGTCCAACCGATCGGCGTGCTCGATGTGCGCATCGACCGTTCCGTCCGGCGCGCGCTCGACGACGAAGCGCGGGATGCGCCCCGTCTTCCAATCGGCGAACATCGGCAGCGGCAGCGCGAACGGCGCTCGCACGGGCTTGAAGCGCAACGTTCGTGCGATGCGATCGAGCCGCATGCCCGCCGTCGCTTCGAGCGTCAGCAGGAACGCCATGCCGCGCGGGTAATACGACAGCGCGCGATTGAACGGCGAGTCGCAGAAGCCGGCGAACAAGCGTCGATCGAGTTCACGCGCGCGATCGCGCTGGAGCTGGACGTACCCGCCGAAGCGATCGAGCACGTCGTCGCCGAGGTACGCCGCGCTCGCGTCGCGGAACAGGTTCTGCGAGACCCACAGGTTCTCGCTGCGCTCGCCGTGCGCGGTTCCGTAGCGCGTGGCCGCGCGCGTCGCCGCGGTCGCCAGGTCGAGTCGCATCCGGTCGGGATCGAGCAGCAGCGGCCCGCCGGATCGCCACAGCCACGGCAGTCCGACCGTCGTGTACGGATGCGCGGATTCGGCGCCCGGCACGCACGCGGCGTCGACGTCGACGCCGATGCGGAACAGCGGCCGTCCCCACGGATCCTCGAGACCGACCGTCGACGCGTCGATCGCGGCGACGTAGTGCGTCCCGACGAACGCTCGATCCTCGACCGCGCGTGCGATGGCGGCGGCCCGCTGACGCCACGCGTTCGCGCGCGCCGCGTCTTGCAGGAGCTCCGACAACGCGGCCCCGGCCGAGAACGCCGCCGCGCATTTGACCGACAGGTAGGTCTGTTCGTGCGCGAACTGCACCGCGGCCGGCGCGTCGTCGAGCGTGTTGGCGACGCCTTGGTCCACCAGGGAATCGCCGTCGGTATCGGCCAGTTCGACGTAGTGGAGCGCGGCGTGCATGTCCGTCTGCAGCTGGCGCGCGACGTCGACGTCGCCGGTCGCGAACGTGTACGCGTGCAGCAGCAGCACGAAGTTCGTGTTCTCCTCGATCGGCATCTCGTGCGAGTACTCGGGACCGAGCACGCGCTCGTCGATGCCGATGTCGTGCGGGAACACGCCGTCCTGGACGAAGCGCGACCAGGCGAACAGATCGTGGCGCAGCAGCTCGGGCGCGAACCACAGCATCCACGTCGCCGCGTTGTAGGCGACGTCGAG
>JAEUIB010000330.1 GCA_016795255.1 Planctomycetota bacterium | reverse complement strand
TCGCGCTTCATCGCTTGCCGGGTGCGAACGATCACTCCGCGCACGACGTCGCCCTTCTTGACGTCGCCGGACGGGAGCGCCTTCTTCACCGAGCCGATCACGATGTCGCCGATGCGCGCATAGCGGCGACGGGTGCCGCCGAGCACTTTGAAGCAACACACGAGCTTGGCTCCGGTGTTGTCCGCGACGTCGAGCATCGTCTGCTCTTGGATCATGACTTCTCGCCTCCGGTTGCGGCAGCGGCCACCGCGGCGGCGTCGAGCGCGGCCTCTTCGGCCTTCCACTCGGGGCCCTTCTTCAGGACCTTCACCAGCACCCAGCGCTTCTGCTTCGACAGCGGGCGGGCGAACTCGATCTCGACGACGTCACCTTCGCGAGCGGCGCGCTTCTCGTCGTGCGCGTACGCCTTCGTCGTGCGACGGATGATCTTCTTGTACTTCGCGTGGCGCACCATGCGATCGATGCGCACGACGATCGTCTTCGCCATCTTGGCGGAGACGACGACGCCTTGCTTGCGCACGATGCGGCGCGACGCGGTGGTCGTGGGTTCGGTCATTTCGTGTCTCCGGCACCGGCATTCGCGAGCTCGCGCTGGCGCATGACGGTCTTGATCCGCGCGATGTCGCGACGCAACTGCACGAACTTCGCGGGGCTGCTCAACTTCTCGGTCGTCGAGCGGAAGCGCAGATCGAAGAGTTCCTTCTTCTTCGCCTGCAGGTCCAGAAGGAGCTCTTTGTCTTCCTTCTGCGTCATTTCCTTCATCTGCTTCGATGCCATCAGACGTGCCTCCGTCGAACGAGCCGGCAACGGATCGGCATCTTGTGCACCGCGCGGTTCAGCGCGAGATGCGCCTCCGCCTCGGGGACGCCGCCGATCTCGAACAGCACCGTGCCGGGCTTGATGACCGCGGCGTAGTACTCGGGTTCGCCCTTGCCCTTACCCATGCGCGTTTCGAGCGGGATGCCCGTGATCGGCTTGTGCGGGAAGATGCGGATGTAGACCTTGGCGCCGGGGACCGAACGCGAGATCGCGACGCGTCCCGCTTCGATCTGGCGTGCGGAGAGCCAGCCGCCCTCCATCGATTGCAGACCAACTTCGCCGAACTCGACGGTGTTGCCGCGAGTCGCGTTGCCCTTGATCTTGCCGCGCTGCTGCTTTCGGTGCAGAACGCGCTTAGGCATCATCGCCATGCGCCACCTCCACGGTCCGACCGGCCTCGGGCTTCTGCTTCTCCTGGGGCGCGATCATGCCGCGATACACCCAGCACTTGATGCCGATGACGCCGTAGGTCGTCTTGGCTTCGGCGAAGCCGTAGTCGACTTCGGCGCGCAAGCTCGACAGCGGCACCGAGCCGAACGCGATGGTCTCGACGCGCGACATCTCGGCGCCGCCCAGGCGGCCGGAGATCTTGATCTTCACGCCGAGCGCGCCGGCTTGCATCGTGAGCTGCGCGGTCTTCTTCAGCGCGCGACGGAACGAAGCGCGCTTCTCCAGCTGCTCGGCGATCGACTCGCCGACGAGTTGCGCCGACAGCTCGGGCTTCTCGACTTCCTTCGTGCGGATCTCGACTTTGCCGCCGGTGATCTGCTCGAGCGCGTTGCGCAGCAGGTCGACGCGAGCCCCCTTGCGGCCGATGAGGACGCCGGGACGGCCGGTGTAGACGATGACCGTCACGGCCTCACGCGTGCGCTCGATGTCGATGCGCGGCACCGCGGCCGAGTGGAACTCTTTCTTGATGTAGCGGCGGATCTTCTGATCCTCGAGCAGCAGGCGCCGGAAGTCCTTCTTGGGCGCATACCAGCGCGAACGCCACGGCTCGGTGATGCCGATACGGAAACCGAGTGGATTGACTTTCTGTCCCATGGATCCTCACTGACCCTTGCTGGCCTTGGAGGCCTTCTTCGAGGCCTTCTTGGCTTTCGGTTCCGCGTCGGCGACCGGAGCTTCCTTGAGGACGGGCTCCGCCTGCTCGCTGACCGCGAGATGGATGTGGCTGGTGCGCTTGCGGATCGGCATCGCGCGACCACGCGACGCCGGGCGCCAACGCGGACGGCCGCCGAGCAGCGGTCCTTCGTCGACGCGCGACTCCGCGACGTACAGCTTGTTCACGTTGACGTTCTCGTCCTGCTGCGCATTCGCGACGGCCGACTTCAGGACCTTCTCGACCAGGCGCGCACCGCGACGCTCCGTGAACGCCAGCACCTCGAGCGCACGGTTGACCGGCAGCCCGCGGATCATGTCCGCGATCAACCGGCACTTGCGGGCCGTGATGCGTGCGTAGCGATGACTTGCTCTGAAGTTGCTCACGCGATCTCTCCGTTACGCCGGGGGCGCGCCACCGGTCTTCTTGGCCTCTTCCTTCTTGTTCGTGTGGCCGCGGAAGACGCGGGTCGGGGCAAACTCACCGAGTTTGTGACCGACCATGTCTTCCGTCACGAAGACCTTCGTGAAGGCCTTCCCGTTGTGGACCATGAAGGTCTGGCCCACGAAGTCCGGGATGATCGTGCAGGAGCGCGACCAAGTCTTCAGCGGCTCGCGGTTCCCGCGGCCGCTCATCTTCTTCACCAGCTTGAGCACGTTCGGATCGACGAACGGGCCCTTCTTCAGGCTGCGACTCAAGTCTTCGCCTCCTTCAAATCACTTCTTGCGGCGACGGATGATGAAGCGCGACGACGGCTTGCGCGGGTTGCGCGTCTTGCCGCCCTTCGCGAGCACGCCCGTCGGCGAGCACGGATGACGACCGCCGCCGGAGCGACCTTCGCCACCACCCATCGGGTGCGACACCGGGTTCTGCGCGACGCCGCGGACGTGCGGGCGTCGACCCATGTGGCGCTTACGACCGGCCTTGCCGATCGACACGTTCTGATGGTCGATGTTGCCGATCTGACCGACCGTCGCGCGGCACTGGTCGGCAACGCGGCGGACTTCGCCCGACGGCAGGATCAGCACCGCGGTGCCCTCTTCGTGGGCCGAGTACTGGATCGCCGTGCCGGCCGAACGCCCCATCTGGCCGCCCTTGCCGGGCAGCAGCTCGACGTTGTGGACGGTCAGGCCGACCGGGATGTCCGCGAGCTTCAGGCAGTTGCCGTTCTTGGCCTCCGCCTTCGGACCCGACATCACCGTGTCGCCGACGCGCAGACCGAGCGGCGCGAGGATGTAACGCTTCTCGCCGTCCGCGTAGTTCAGCAGAGCGATGCGCGCGCTGCGGTTCGGGTCGTACTCGATCGACGCGACCTTGGCGGCGATGCCGTCCTTGTCGCGACGGAAGTCGATCCGGCGGTACATGCGCTTCGCGCCACCGCCACGGAACCGCGACGTCGTGTGACCGTGGTTGTTACGGCCACCCGTGCTCTTCTTCGGTTCGAGCAGCGACTTCTCGGGCTTGACGTCCGAGAGGTCGGAGAAGTCGATCACTTGGCCGAAGCGACGGCCAGGCGAGGTCGGCTTGTATTGCTTGATGCCCATGCGACCGGTCCTTCCGCGCTCAGACGAATTCGATGGTCTGGCCAGGCTTCAGCTTGACCAGCGCACGCTTGACGTTGGGGCGTGCGTACGTCCGCCAGCCGAGCCCCTTGACCTTGCCCTTGCGCACGGCCGTGTTCACGCCGACGACGTTGACCTTGAACAGGGACTCGATCGCTTTGCGGATCTCGACCTTGTTGGCGTCGCCGGCGACCTCGAACGAGTACATGTTCGAGCGCTCGGACAGGAACGAGCCCTTCTCGGTGACGAGCGGGCGCTTGACGATGATGTGTGGATCACGCATCGGAGAGGCGCTCCAGGATTTGATCCAGTGCGCGCCGATCGAGGATGACGTGCTTGGCGAGCAGCACGTGCTCCGCGTTCAGATCGACGGCCATGCGGATGTCGACGTTCGGGAGGTTGCGGAACGAGCGCACGAATCCCTCGCCGCGTTCGGCGACGACGACGAGCGTCCGCTCGTACGTGATGCCGAGCGACTTCAGGATGTCGGCGGCCTTCTTGGTCTTCGGCACGTCGAACGTGACGCCGTCGAGCAGCTTCAGTTCGCCGTCGTTCAGCTTGCCGAGCAGCGACGAGCGCAGCGCTTCGAGGCGCATGCGACGCGGCAGGTTCGTCACGTAGCTGCGCGGCTTCGGACCGAGCGCGATACCGCCCTTGCGCCACAGCGGCGAGGAGAAGTCACCCGAACGCGCGCGCCCGGTGCCCTTCTGCTTCCACGGCTTGCGCGTGTTGAAGTTGACCTCGGCGCGCGTGAGCGTCGAGTGCGTGCCGGCGCGATGCGCGGCCGCGTAGTGCAAGAACGCGTGGCGCATCAGGCGCTTGCGCACCTTCTCGCCGAACGGCGCCGCATCGACGTCGATCTTCGCGACGCCGCCGCTCTTTCCGTTGAAGCAGGTCACTTCGACCATGGTCATCACCCTCAGGAAGTCTTCTTCGGACGACACGCCTTGGCGGCGCGGATCATCACGAAATCGCCACGGTTGCCCGGCACGGAGCCGTACACGAGAACCGCGTTCTTCTCGGCGTCGACGTCGACGACCTCGAGGTTCCGCGTCGTGCAGCGCTCGTCGCCCCAGTGGGTCGCCATGCGGTGACCCTTCAGGACCTCACCCGGACGGGTGTGCATGCCGATCGAGCCCGGACCGCGCTGGTTCATGTTGCCGTGCGCTTCGGGCTTGTGGCCGAAGTTCCACACGCGCATGACACCCTGGAAACCGCGACCCTTGACGGTCCCGATCACGTCGACCTTTTCGCCGGCGGCGAAGACGTCGGCCTTGATCGTGTCGCCGACCTTCAGGTCGGACGGCTCGGACAGACGCACTTCGCGGAGGAAGCGGTGCGTCTTCACGCCCTGCTTCTTGAAGTGGCCGTTCAGCGGCTTCGACTTGACCTTCTCGCGGCATTCCTCGAACGCGAGCTGCAGCGCGAGGTAGCCGTCGTTCTCGACCGTCTTGACCTGCGACACGACGCAGGGACCTGCCGAGATCACGGTGACCGGGACGACGTCCCCTTCTTCACCGCGGTGGATCTGGGTCATGCCGACCTTACGTCCGAGCAGGAACTTCGGAGCTGCCATCGCTCGATCTCCCTTCTCAGACCTTGACCCGGATGTCGACGCCGGCCGGCAGGTTCAGCCGGCTGATGGAGTCGACCGTCTTCGCGGTCGGGTCGGTGATGTAGATCAGCCGCTTGTGCGTTCGGATCTCGAACTGCTCGCGGCTCTTCTTGTCGATGTGCGGCGA
>JAEUIB010000326.1 GCA_016795255.1 Planctomycetota bacterium | reverse complement strand
AACGTCAGCACGAGCACGAGTCCACGCAACGCGCGCTCGGTCGCGTCGTCCGCGAACTTCCGTCCCGCGCGCCACGCGCCGACCACGAGCACGATCAGCCCGAGCGCCGCGAACACGCCGCGCGTGAAGACGACGTCCAGCAGCTCGCTGTGGAAGCGATCGACGCGCGTCGTCGCTCCGATCGCCGTCTGCAGCGCTTCGCTGATCCCGCGCGTGAACTCGACGCCGATCGTGTCCGGGCCGTGCCCGAACGCCAACCGCGCGGGAGTCGCCGCGATCGCGGCGATCGCTTCGGCGTACAGGTCGACGCGCGTGCCGAGCTCACTCGGGCGCGTCAGGTCGGCGAGCCGCGTGGGCATCAGGTCCGGCGGCAGCGCGGACTTCCACGGCGACAGCGACAGCGCGCCGATCGCGAGCACGAGCAATCCGCCGACGAGCAGTGGCCGCGCCCGGCGCTCACGCGGTTCTTGCAGCAACACGTAGGCCGCGCCGAGCGACGCCGCGAGCAGCGCGAGTCGCGAACCCGACGCCAACACCCCGAGGAACGCGACCAGCGCGAACGCGCCGAAGCCGCGCCGTTCGCGCTGCGCGAGCGCGAGCGGCACCAGCGCCGCCATCGCGGTCCCGAAGTACGTCGGTCCGCCCGCGAGTCCGCTCGCGCGCGTGCCCTCGACGTCGACGAAGAACGGCCGCCACGGCGTGTAACCGAGCACCGCGACGAACGCCGACACGACGCCTGCCGCGAGGATCAGATCGAGCGTGAGGCCGCGCTGCCCGCGGTCACGGCCGCACGCGAACGCGCCGAGGAACGCTCCCGCGAGCGCGACGTCGGTCAGCCAGCCGTCCTGCCGCACGTAATCGCCCGGCAGCGCGAGCGCGGACGACGTCGACGCGAATGCGGCGACCAAGCTCGCGACGAGCCACGTCGCGAGCCCGAGGCCCGCGATGCCGAGCGGCTTCCAGCGCGCGCGCAACGCGAGCGCGACCGCGCACGCCGGCACCACGAGGATGCGCGTCAGCAGGACCTTGTTCTCTTCGAACAGCCGGTAGGCCTGCGGCACCGCGAACGCCGGCGCGAGCGCGAGCGCGACCCAAACCGCGGCCGCCGGCCATGCGGCGCACGCGCGCGTCAGCGCGACGAAACCTCGTGCGCCGCCCGCCGTCACGGACCCTTCACGAGAACCCGCGATTCCTCCATCAACGTCCCGAAGTGGGGCGCGAGCAGGTCGAGGTTCGGATTGCCGTGACCGTCGTACGTCCAGCGCTTCGCGAGATCGAGCCAGCGCCACGCGCGGCGGTAGATCAGCCGCGCACGGACGCGCACGTCACCGCTGTCCGGCGCCGCGAACTCGTACGTCGTGACGTCGGGTTGGAACGGGAACAGCCGGTTGTCGGCGAGGATCGCGACGGCCTCGGTGAAGAACTGCGCCGGGTACTGACCGTCGTAGTTGATCTTGCCGTACAGCTTGCCGGCCTCTCCGGCGTAGTCGCCGACGGCCTTGTCGCCGACGCCGCCGAGGACGTTGACCACGTCGCCGCCGAGCTGGCCGAGCGCGGTGCCGTTCGCGTCGACCGCTTCGACCAGCAGCACGAGGTTGCGGAAGTCCGAACCCGTCGGCACCGCATGGCCGGCCTTCGTGTTCGTCAGCTTCACGGTGGCGTGGACCTTGCCGTTCTTGCGGACGGCGCGCAGCTCGAGCTCGACCGCGTTTTGCAGCGACTGTTCGTCGGTGCCGAGGAACGTGTGGGCTTGGATCGTGCTCGGGTCACGCGTCGGTCCGAACACGCAGACCTTCGCGTCGCCGCTCGGCGCCATGTGGCAGTCCTTGCAGTCCTGGAAGCTCGGACCCGGGATGGCGTACGGACTCGCGAGCCACTCGGAGTACGTCGACTGATGCGGGATCGATCCCGGATCCGAGTAGTCGCCGTCGTCGTCGTGGTCGTTGCGATCCTCGTGGCACAGCGCGCAGATCTGCGCGCCCTCGAACAGCGGGTTGTAGGCCGGTCGCATCGCGCCGGCGGTGAACACCGCGTCGTCCCACGGGCCGAACATCAGCGGCGGCGAGCCCGGCGGCAGGCGGCGGAACTTGGCTTTGTTCGGATGCACGCCGGGGAAGTCCTTGTACGCGAGGTCGACGCTCTCGAGGTGATGGCACAGGTCGCAGCCGACGCCGGCGAGCTGCTCGTTCGTCGCGTTGGCGACGTCCATCATCGGCGTTTCCGCGCCGTTGCCTTGGGCCGCGAGCACCGGCGCGTGGCACGCCGCGCAATCGCCGTCGGGATTGCCGGTCTTGTGCTTCGAGTCGCGCGTGTAGACGAAGCCCGACATGCCGTGCGGCGTGCCGAGACCGTTGAACAGATCGATCGTCCACGAGTTCTCGCCGCCGTGCGCCATCGGCGACTGGAACCAGTCGGAGTAGACGTTCTGGTGGCAGAAATTGCAGTTCGCCGACGACGAGAAGTGGAACGACGGATCGTCGCCCGCCGGCAGCTTCTGCAGCGTGATCGTCGCGTTGACGTTCGGCGCGGTCGTCGTCAGCGAGCCGTTCCAGTACCCGAACTTCGCGGCGGCGATCACGACCGATCCGGTCAGGCCGGGCAGCGAGAAGCTGCCGTCGGCGGCGGTCGTCGTCGCGGTTTCGGTGGTCTGCAGGCGGACGATCGCGCCGGCGACCGGCTGGCCGGAGCCGAGCTCGACGACGGTGCCCGAGATCTGAGCGGACGCGGCCGGGACGATCCCAAGCGCGACGATGCACGCGGCGAAGGTGTGATGCATGGGTGGGTAGGCGTGGCTCGAGGGGAGGAGGAGGGGCGCGGAGTGTACGGGACGGCGAGGGCGCGACGCAAACTCGCGCCCCGACACGCTCAAGAACCGACGCGGAGACGGCCGATCTTGCGGGCGGCACGGGACGGTCGCCGAAGACGACGCGTCACGGACGCCTCCTTTGCAGCGCGCCGGGCCGGCGGCGCCGCGAAGTGGGACGAGGCTAGAGTGGCGGCCAGGAGTGCTCATGCGTTCGCAGTGTGCCGCCGTGATCGCCGTCGTCGCCGCTTGCCTCGGAGCGTGCGATCGATCCCAGCCGCAACCACCGGTCGCCCAAGCGGCGGTCGGTGCTCCGGAGTCACCAATCGCTCGGAGCGACGCGCCCGCGGTCGACGACCCCCGCGCAGCACCGCCGGCCGCGACGACGACCGTGACCGAGCCGAACTTCGAATTGGCGCGCGAACGCACGCTGTTCTCGGCGTCGCGAC
>JAEUIB010000310.1 GCA_016795255.1 Planctomycetota bacterium | reverse complement strand
GGCGCACACGCAACGCCCGTACGAGCTGATCCTCGTCGACAACGGATCGACCGAGGACCTGGCCGGCGCGATCGCGACGCAGAGGCCGGCGCGCGGGCGCATCGTGCTGATGCGGAACGAGCGCAACGAGGGCTTCGCGTTCGCGGTGAACCAAGGACTCGCGCGTGCGACCGGCAGCGTCGTGGTCGTGCTGAACAACGACACGCGCGTGACACCCGAATGGGCGACACGGTCGATCGCGCTGCTGAACGCGCATCCGCGGATCGGCGCGGTCGGTCCGATGACGAACCGCGCGTCGGGACCGCAGGTGCTGTCCGGCGTCGGCTACGACGTCGAAGCGCCGGAGCGTGGCCTCGACGCGTTCGCGCGCAAGCGCGCGTTGGAGCACGCGGGCTCGTTCGTGCTGCTCGCGCGGCTCGTCGGGTTGTGCATGGTCGTGAAGCGCGAGTTGCTCGACCGGATCGGCGGCTTCGATCCGTGCTTCGGGCTCGGCAACTTCGAGGACGACGACTTCTCGCTGCGCGCGATGCGGGCCGGGTTCCGGCTCGCGGTGGCCTGCGACGTGTTCGTGCACCACCACGGCAGCGCGACGTTCCGCGAGCAGAAGTTCGACGCGGCCGGGTTGATGCGCGCGAACTGGGAGTGGTTCTGCGCGAAGTACGACCACGACGGAACGCTCGGCGTGCCGTACCCGGCGACGAAGCTCGCGATGAATCGTCCATTCGACCCGGCGCGCGACGTCGTGCCGCTGCGTCCGAGCGACGTGTTCGAGCACGCATCGCCGCTGGCCCTCGACGGAGCGCGCGCGACGCGCGTCCTCGTGATCGCCGATGGTTGCGACGCCGGTTGGGTCGGCGCGGTCCGCGAGTTCTGCGAACGCCACGGTCCGAATGACGACGTCACGTTGGTCGTGCGCGTCGAACCCGGGACGAAGCGCGTGATCGACGCGGTCGGCGCGAACCTCGAGACCCTGGTCGCGGAACTCGGCGAATCGGCCGTTCCCGACATCCTGATCGAAGCGTCGCCGCTGGCGCCATCCGCGCGCGGACGCCTGTTCGCGGCCGTCAACGCGTGGCTGCCGACGGCGTCGGCACGGAACTGGCTCCATCGCCGCGAGGCGCAACTGGCCGGCGTGCCGGAGTACGCGCACGACCGGGTCGCCGCCGCCGTACCGACAGCCCCGTCGAGCTGACCGCGACGCGCGGTAGTCTGCGGCACTCGGGATGGGAGCCGCGGATGCGCAGGATCGTCGTCATCGCTGCTGTCGGAGCACTGTCGAGCGTGCTCGCGTTCGCCGCGTGTTCGCAGCGCGGCGAAGAGTGGGTCGAACGTTGGTTCGGTGGGGCGGGTGGCGAGCTCGCGTGGCCCGACCTCCGAAGTTGTCGACTGACCGTCGATCTGACGACGCCGGGCCGTTTCTCCGCGGTCGCCGAACTCGACGTGACGAACGTGACGGCGCCGCGGATCGCACTGTTGTTGAACGACGGGCTGGTCGTGCGTCGCGCCGAATGGGGCGGCGCCGCGGTCGACGTCGAGCGCGGTCCGAAGCTCGACAGCCGGTACTTCGGCGAAGGCCGCGTCGTGTTCGTCGACGTCGGCGGCGCGACGCACGATGCTGCAGCGAGTCATCGCGTGGTGCTCGCGTACGACGGGGCGGCCGAGTTCGGGGCGACCGGGCCCGATTGGCGCGGGATCCTGCTCGTCGACACCGACGATGCGCGGATGAGCGAGCAGTCGATCTTCTATCCGCAGGTGCCGCTCGGTCTGGACACGCCGCGCGTCGCGGAGTGTCGCTTCGACGTCGACGTCGTCGCGCCGGCCGCGTGGGAGGTCTTCGTCCCGCTGCCTCCGGTCGACGCGACGAGTGACGAGCCGACCACGGGCGCCGGCACGAAGCGACATCGCTTCGTCGGCGAGCGCACGCAGGACCTGTCGATCCTCGGTGGAGTCCGCGTGCGTTCCGAGACGCGCGTCGGGGGTTTGCGCGTCGTGACGTTGTTGACCGCCGCGCACGCGGGGCTGTCGGCCGAGTTCGCGCGCGAGATCCCGCCGCTGCTCGATGCGTACGTGCGGCGCTTCGGTGCGATCGAGTCGGGCACGCTCGGCGTGGTCGAGATCCGTTGTCGCGATTCCAGCTTCAATTGGATGTCGGACGGCGTGGTCGCGCTGGACACCGGAGCCTTCGGTCGTGGCGTACCGGTCGCGACGCTCGCGCACGAACTCGCCCATCTGTGGTGGGGGCAGGCGGTGGCGGCGAGCGGCGACGGCGAGCGTTTCCTGACCGAAGGGCTGGCCGAGTACGCGGCGTGGTCGGAACTCGAGGACACGGGGCGGGGAGACCTCGTGATGCCGTCGATCGACGTCGCGCGACGCACGGTCGCCGATCTGGTCGAGCGCGGCGCGAGTGCGGCCTTGATCGACGCGAGCTTCGGTCGTTCGGACTACCTCATGCTCGCGTACGAGAAGGGGCCGCTCGTGCTGCGCGCGTTGCGCGGGCAGTTGCCGCCGGGGAGTCTCGATGCGGCGTTGGCGCGACTCGTCGAGCGCGGCCGGACGCGACTCGTGACGATCGACGACTTCGAAGCGTGTCTGCGCGAGGCGACGGGACTCGAAGTGTTGGCGCCGTATTGGCTGCGGCAGGCGGGCGACGTCGATCTCGAAGCAGCGTCGCTGACGGCGCACGAGGGCGGTGGCGCGAGCTTGACGGTGCGAACGACGCCGATCGGCACGCAACGCGTCGACGTCGCGGGAACACCGCTCGCGCTGCAGTTCGGCGGTGTCGGTTGGGTGGAGCGACGCACCGTGTCGTTGCGCGGCGAGGCGACCGAGCTCGAGCTCGAGTCGGCGGGCCGCGAGGTGCGATTCGCGCGCCTCGATCCGGACGGCGTGTGGCCGCGCGTGCCGAAGCGCAGGACGATCGTGGCGCGCGGCGAACGCATCGCGTCGAGCGAGCCCGCGCAGGGCGAGACGACGAAGCTCGGCGGAACGCGTGTGGTCGTCGACTTCACGGGGCCGCTCGGGCCGCTGGATGCGGCCCGCTTCTCGAGGAGTCAGATCGCGGGTCGGCGTGAACACGAGCTCGACGTGCAGCGCGTCACGGTGGAGGACGAGGGCCGCAGGCTCGTCGTCGAGACGCGCTCGTGGCGGCCGGATCGCTCGTACCGCCTCGACCTGTCGGCGTTGGTCGATCGCGACGGCCTGCCGTTGGCCGACGACGTGCTGCACTTCAGGACGGCGCCGTCGGAGGATCGGCAGGGGCCGCGCGTCGTTCGCGTGCGGCCGGAGTCGGGCTCGGTCGTCGCGCCGGGCGGGTTGAGGGTGGAGATCGAGTTCGACGAACCGATGGTGCCGCAGATGGGTTTTCGGAACTCGGCGATCGCGGACCAGGAGCGCGCGGGCAAGGCGTTCCCGAACCTCGTCGACGGAGGCACGTGGCGGAGCGACGAGCGGACGATCGTCTACGAACTCGCGGACCTCGAGCGGGGAGTGAAGTACGCGCTGCCGATCGGTCAGGGCTTCCGCGACGTGTCGGGCAACGCGGCGCAGGAGTTCATCTGGACGATCGAGGTCGCGCCCGGCGACTGATCAGCACGAGGCGAGGCGCGGGCCGCGAGGGATCGGCGACGTCGCGAGCGAGAGCGACGAGGTCGGCGAGCGGAACGCCGCACAGGCGCGGACCGTCGATGCGAGCGAGCTTGCCGAGCGCGCTGTCGGAGAGTCCGCGAGCGCGAGCGAGATCGCCGCAACGCGCCTTCAGCGCCGAGGCGGTGGCTTGGATCAGAGCTTGCAGCAGCAGTCGTGCGGAGCTTCGCGGCGGCACGCGGTGCCAAGCCTCTTCCCAGACTTCGTGGGCTTCCCAGAAGAAGCCGCGGTTGAAGAGGTCGAAGCCGAAGAGGAATCCGGTGTGGCGCGACCAATTCGAGTCGTCGAGCGGAGGATCGTCGAACGGATCACGACCCCGCGAATGCCCCTCCGCGTCGCGAGTGGGATGCGGAGCGCGACCGGGAACGTACGCATACGGCGGCAAGCGCACGCGAGGGCGGTATCGAGGCAGGGGATCACGAGTCGGCAAACGAAGAAACTCCAAGTGCGACAGAGCGGATCGAGACGAGCACTCTAAGCCCGAGCAGGGGGCCATCTCGCGGACCGCGTCGAACGGGGCGCGGGGAACCCGACCCCATCGCCACCGCCGGGGACTGTCCCCGTGCCTGTCCCCAACCCAAACCCAAGGCCCGCCGCGACCTAAAGGTCGCGGCGGCTCCGTT
>JAEUIB010000306.1 GCA_016795255.1 Planctomycetota bacterium | reverse complement strand
ACGCCGGCTCGCGCGGCTCGAGCTCGACCTCGAAGCGGCCCGCGGCGTCGGTCGTGGCCCGAGACGAGCCGTTCACGCACCACACCGTCACGCCCGCGATCGGCATGCGCGCGGAGTTCACGCATCGCCCCGTGACGATCGTCGGCGAACGGACGCCTGCCTTGCCTTCGACCACGGTCCGCATCGGCTCCGCCGCGACGTCGAGCGCCCGAGCTTCACTCGACGCATCGTCGGCCGTCGCGCGTCGACGCGGATCGTCGTCGACCGCGGAGGCCGACACCGCGCCGGCGGCTTCGTGCGAATTGGACGGCGGATCCGCGATCGTCCACAGACCGACGCCGACCAGCACGAGGCTCGCCGCCACGACGCCCCAACTCTTCGCGCTCATCACCACGATCCCCTTTCCCGCGACGATCGCCGCGGCCGCTTCGTCGGCCGACCAGCCCGCGAGCGCGACCATCGCGCGCGCCGAGCTTGGCGCATCCCCGTCTCGCTGCAGTCGCTCGCGCAGCAACGCTCGCGCGCGCCGCAAGCGTGTCCTCACCGTGCCGAGCGGCACCCGCATGCGCGCGGCGATCTCGGCTTCGGATCGTTCGTCGAAGTAGCGATGGAGCACCGTCGTCCGCAGCGGTTCGTCGAGCGCGAACACGGCGTCGACGACGTGCCGCCGTTGCTCTTCCTGCTCGACGAGGCGCGCGACGTCGATCGTGGATTCGGGTGCTGCCGCTACGAGTTCGCGTCGCGCGCGTCGCTGCGCTTCCCGTCGCCGATTGAACGCGAGCCGCGTCGCGATGCGCGCGAGGAGTCCGCGATGCACGTCGGCGCCCCGATCCGCATGGCGCAACGCCGCGATCCACGTCTGCTGCACGACGTCGTCGGCGGCATCGGGATCGACGAGCAGATCGCGCGCGATCGCCCGCACCAGCGATCGGTGGCGCAGCAGCAGCTCGAGCGTGGGGGACGGTTGCGTCGTCATCGTGCGACTACAACACCGCAGCGCGGCGCGGGGGCTTGCGCGGAATCCGCTCGATCCGTCGAGCCCGCCTACTTCAGCTCGACGGGCGTCGTCGTGTCGACGTGGACTTCGATCGTCTTCGCGTCGGACGCCCCGCGGATCCGGTACGTGCCGGCCGGGACGTGGTGGAGCACGAACGAGCTGTCCGCGGCGCAGCGCGCGCGCATCGTGATGCGCGTGCCGTCTTGCAGCGTTCCGCGCAGGAACACGGCGCCATCGTTCGGATGGCGGCACGTCCCGCTGACGGTGCCGCCGTCGACGACCAGCGAAACCTCGTTGCGGCCGTGCGCCAGCGACACGGCGCGGCGTGCGACGAGTTGCATCGAGCCGTCGTCGATCGTCACGGCGAACAGATGTGTGCCCTGGCCGCCGACACTCGTGCGGTAGGCGCCGCTCGGCAGCACGTCGACGTGCGTCGGTGCGCGTTCGATCGCGATCGACTCGAGGTCCGCGGGGCCGCGTATCGCGGACAGGTGGACGATCGTTCCGTAGCGAGCGACTCCGTCGATGCGGACTTCGCCCGCGACCGCGACCTGAGGTGCGGGCTTCCACACCAAGTCATGATTCGTCACGGCGCCGGGATCGATCCGGACCGCGTCCGTCCCCGAATTCCAGCGGACGTCACCCGGATCGAGGTCGCCGAGGGACACGCAGACGCGCCACGCTCCGGCATGCAGCGCCGGGAACCGGTACGTGCCGTCCCAGGCGACGCGCGACGTGACGACGACTCCGGAGTCCGATCGCGCGGTCACGACGAGGCCCGGTGCCGGGCGCGTTCCTTCGGAGCGAACGAATCCGCGCAGCGCGCCGCCGGGAGCGAGGTCGAGCTGCATCGGAGTCGACGGGTCCGCGGCGCGATCTTGCGTCGCCGCGTCGAGCACGAACGGCGACGTCGGATGGTCGGCGGCATCGACGAGCAGCATCCGCGGTGCGTCGTCGCCTCGCGCGTCCTGCACCGACAGCGTGAACGTGCCGTCGGCGTTCGACGTCGCCGCGGTCGCGACGGCGTCGAGACC
>JAEUIB010000258.1 GCA_016795255.1 Planctomycetota bacterium | reverse complement strand
GGACGAACGCCGTCGCGATGGCGTACGTCCGCAACGCCGACATCCCGTCGACGATGAGTGAAGTGACGATCAAGTTGTCGCCGCTGCGCCGCGTCCGCGGGACCGGCTCGTACTTCGTCGATTTCGTCGGCGCCAGCGCGGCGTCGACCGCGAACTTCGAGTTCCGCAAGCTGTCGGTCGACCTCGCGCCGACGGATTGGGGCGGCGGGCTGCTGTATTCGACGAACGGTGGCGGCTCGTACGCCCCGATCTCGACCGTGCTGTCGAACAGCCAGACGCGGTTCTCGTTCACGTTGACGAAGGAGAAGGACGCGAACACCGCGGACACCAACGACACGATCGCGGCGTCGGTCGTGTCGATCCCGACCGGAGTCGCCCTCGCGCTCGCGGTCCCCGACGAGAGCGGCGCGACGCAGGAGCTGCGCGTCAGCGTGCCGATCGAGAACAACGTCCAGTACGTCAACCAGTAGTCGGTGACGGCCCGGGCCACGGCCCGGGTGGTGGCCCGGGTGCCGGCCCGGGTGGTGGCCCGGGTGACGGCCCGGGTCGGGGCTGGCTCGGTGCGCTGCGCCCCGGCGCCGGCGGCGGATCGGCCGGACATCGTGCTCAAGACGCCCCGGGCCATGGTCGATGCAGTCTCCCGTCGGGACGGATGACGCGCACCGCCTCCGCGCCGGACCTTCGGGGTCGGCGTCGGCGGGCGGGTCACGAGTCCTCGAGCGCGGGACGATCGTCTTCGCGTGCGGCGTCGCGCCGCCATCGCTGGTCGAGGCGTAGGGCCCGTCGATTCGGGATACGCCGACGGTTGCGGGACGGCATCCACGTCACGACGGCGTGGAAGGTCCCGAGGGTGACGCCATGAACGAGCCTCGCTCGGGATCGGTCCGGGGCGCGGCGGGACCTCGCGGCCCCGCGTTGCGCGACCGACGCTCATTGCAGGCGCAGGTTCGGCGTCTCGCCGAGCACCGCGAAGGTTCGGTGCTGCTGTCGAAGTCGCAGGGCGAGGTCCAACTCGGATCCGAAGTCCGCGCCGCTCCGGGAAGCATCCGCAATCGCGACGTCCTGTTCTTCTTCGCCCAACTGTCGGTGATGGTCAGCGCGAACGTGCCGATCGTCGTCGCGCTCGACGGCATCGCGCGTCAATGCGATCGGCTGCGCCTGCGCGAGATCCTCAAGGACCTGCAGGCGAAGGTCGAGGGCGGCCAGCAACTGTCGTTCGCACTCGGCAGCCACCCGAAGGTGTTCCCGGTCTACACGGTCCACCTCGTGCGCGCGGGTGAAGCCTGCGGCGACCTCGAAGGCATGTTGCGCCGCGTCTGCGAGATGCTCGAGCGCGACTACGAGATGAAGAAGAAGCTGAAGTCGGCGCTGACCTATCCGGTCGTGATGATGGTGCTCGCGGTCGCGACGATCGCCGCGCTGTTCACGTTCATCCTGCCGAAGTTCCGCAGCATCTACGCGGGCAAGGAAGACAAGCTGCCGGCGCCGACGAAGGTGCTGCTCGCGATCGGCGACTTCACGACGCAGTACGCGATCCACATCGGTGTCGTCGCCGCGGCGCTGGCCGCGGGCGTGATCGTGTTCGTCCGCAGTCCGCGCGGCAAAGTCTTCGTCGACGGGATGCTGCTCGCGCTGCCGGTGCTCGGCGGCGTCGTGCGACGGTTCTCGCTGGCGCGTTCGGTGCGGACGCTCGGTGTCCTGCTGCAAAGCGGCGTGCCGGTGCTGTCGGCGTTGGAGCTCGCGCGCGACCTGTCCGCGAACGCGAAGCTGTCGGGCGCGTGGGAATACGTCCGAGGCCGCGTCGCGAACGGCGGCCGCATCCACGAAGGCATGGCGAGCCAGGAGTGGTTCCCCGGAACGCTGGTCCAGATGACCGCGATGGGCGAATCCGGCGGCATCCTCGACAGCGTCCTCGCGCGCGTCGGCGAGTTCTACGACGGCGAAGCCGAGGCCGCGGTGCATGACGCCACGGCGCTGCTCGAACCGGCGATGGTCGTGATCGTCGGCTGCGTCGTCGGCTTCATCGCGATGTCGATCATGCTGCCCATCTTCAACATGTCGAAGATCGTCCACTGACTGCGTCCACTGAGTTCGTTCACAGAGCACGAGGTCGAAGCGTCGAACACGGAAGCATCGGAGGTCCCCTTGAAGCTGCACCCCACGCGCGTCGCGCGCCGTCTCTCCGGGTACACCGCGATCGAGTTCATCCTGGTGATCGCGATCACCGGCATCCTCGTGGTCGGCCTCGCGGCCATCGTCGACATGCCGGCCGAGGTGGTCCAGCGGCACGAGGACGGCCGCTCGATGTCGTCGGTCGACCAGGCGATGAGCGTGTTCGACAAGGACGTACGGTTCGCGATCGATGCGCGGGCGCCGAATCCGAGGACGCTGGAACTCACGGTCCACGGGGGCGGCACCGTGACGTGGGCGTGGAACGGGACGGCAGGGGCGCCGCTGACGCGCACCGACGCATCGGGGACGGTCGCCGTCGTGCCCGACACGCGCGGCTTGACGTTCACCGTCAAGGAGACGCAGCACCGCGTCGCGACCGTGACCAACGTCAACACGGTGAAGACCGACACGGTCGGAGCGTCCTTCTCGAGCTTCGCCGTGAAGTCGGGGTACCAACTGCTCGCGGCCGGAGAGACGGTCCTGCGCGGGCTCATCGGCGTGACCGAAACCGTCGCGACGCGCGGGATCAACACGACGAGCCAAGTCGGTCTGTTCTTCAAGGTCCCGGCGGGCGCGCAGGACCAGAGCTACCCGTCGAGCATCACGGTGCGGATCTCGCGCGCGGCGTCGGCCGATCTCCTGGTTCGCCTCTACGAGGCCGATGCGGTCACGCGCGCGCCGGATCGTGCCAACGCGGTCGCGATGGCCTACGTGCGCAACGCGGACATCCCGGCGACCATGGGTGACGTCACGATCAAGTTGTCGCCGCTGAAGCGCGTGACCGGGACCGGGTCGTACTTCATCGACTTCGTCGGACGCGGCACCGGGACCGCGGCGAACTTCGAGATCCGCAAACTGTCGGTCGATCTGGCGGCGGTCGATTGGGGCGGTGGCCTGCTGTATTCCACGACGTCGGGCGCGACGTACGCGCCGATCTCGAGCCTGCTCGCCAACAGTCAGTCGAAGTTCTCGTTCACGCTGACGAAGGAGAAGGACGCGAACGTGGCGGACACGAACGACACGATCACGTCGACGACCGTCGCGCTGCCGACCGGAGTCGCGCTCGATCTCGCGCTGCCCGGCGAGGGCGGCGGCGATCGGACGCTGCGCATCAGCGTCCCGATCGAGAACAACGTCCAGTTCGTGAATCAGTGATCGCACCGTGACCCGCATGCCCGGCCTTCGTTCGCGCAAGAACGGCTCGATCCTCGTGCTCGCGTTGATCGTCTCCGCGACCGCGTCGATCGCCGGCATGCATTTGATGATCGTGTCCGACCTGCGCGTGCGTCGCAGCTACGCGCTGGCGCGCATCCAGGACGCGGTCCGCGTGTCGTCGTCGGGACTGCAGTACGCGCGCGCGAAGCTCGGTGCGAGCGCCGGCTACCAAGGCGAGAGCGTCACCGATCCGGCGTTCCCACAGTCGACGTTCGTGCTCGACGTGAACACCGCGGGCGTGCTCAAGGTCCATGCGACGTCGACCGGCACGTCGTCCGACGCGACGTTCTCGTCGCACGCGGATCTGATCGCGCC
>JAEUIB010000233.1 GCA_016795255.1 Planctomycetota bacterium | reverse complement strand
CGACGCGTCGGCGGACTCGGCCGGCGCTGCGAGCGGGAACGCCTCGCTCGCCAGCGCTCGTGCTTGGTCAACGCCGCCCGTCGGCGGCTTTCCCACGCAACCCGCGAGCACGAGGAACGGTGCACAACGGCCGATCGTCGTTCGAGCGCTCTTCATCGGCCACCCTCCGCGTCCGCCGCGATCGGTCGGCCGAAGCGCAGGTACAGCGCCGGCACGACGATCATGTTCAAGAACGTCGACGACAACAGTCCGAACAGGATCACGCGCGCCATCGGCACGAGGATCTCCGTGCCGGGCTCGTCGCCTCGCAGCGCGAGCGGGATCAGCGCGAGCCCCGCCGCCAGCGCGGTCATGACGATCGGCGGCAATCGTTCGATCGAGCCGCGCGTGACGGCCTCGCGCAGCGTGCGCGCCTCGCCGGTCGCCTGCAGGTGCCGCACGTGCGACACCAGCATGATCCCGTTGCGCGCCGCGACGCCGAACACCGTGATGAACCCGATCAGCGACGCGACCGACAGGACTCCACCTCCGGCGAAGACGCCGAGCACGCCGCCGATCAGCGCGAGCGGCAGGTTCAACAACACGAACACGGCGTCCCGCGACGAGCGGAACGTCTGATGCAGCAGGAAGCCGACGCCGAGCACCACCGCGATCGACAACCACGCGAGCCGCGTCTGCGTCTCGATCGCCGTCGCGAACTGGCCGCCGATCTCCCACGTGCACCCGCGCGGGATCACGCCGTCCTTCGACACCAGGGCGCGCACGTCCTCGACGACGCTGCCGAGGTCGCGGCCTTGCACGTTGCAGGTCACGGAGATCGTGCGCCGGACGTTCTCGCGACTGATGAAGTTCGGTCCGCGATCGGGCTCGATCGTCGCGATCGCCTTCAACGGCACGCGCGCGCCGCGCGCGGAGTCGACGTACGTGTCGGCGATCGCGGACGACACCATCGCGTCCGACGCCGTCCGCACGACGACCGGCACCGCTGCAGTGCCTTCGAGCACGGCCGTGGCTTCCTCGCCGCGTCCGGTCGCGGCCAACGCGCGATTCGCCTGGTCGACGGTCAGCCCGTGCCTCGCCAGCGCGCGCCGGTCGTACTCGACGCGCAGTTGCGCGACGGTCGACTGCGACTCGGCCGCGAGGTCGACGATGCCCGCGATCGGACGCATCGCCGATTCGACGCGCGCAGCCGCCGCGCGCAATGCGTCGAGATCGTCGCCGTAGATCTTCACGGCCACCGCCGCGCGCGTCCCGGACAGCAGGTGGTCGATGCGGTGCCCGATGGGCTGCCCGAATGAGAACTGCACGCCGGGGATCGCCGCGGCCTCGTCCCGCAATGCGGCGAGGAGTTCCGCGGGCGATCGCTTCGGCGCGCCGCGAGCTCTCGCCGCCTCGAAATCGAGCGTGATCTCGAGTTCGCTCGCCTCGGCGCCGAGCACGTGCTCGTCCTCCTCGGCGCGACCGGTGCGGCGACCGATCGTCGCGACCTCCGGGTGCTTCATCAGCGCCGCTTCGACGCGCTGCATCAGCGCATCGCTCTCGGCGAGCGCGGTGCCGGGCACGGTCACCGCGCCGACGACGAGCGCACCTTCTTGGAACGGCGGCAGGAACTCGACGCCGACGCGCGAGCACGCCCATCCCGCGCCGAACAGCAGCGCCAGCGTGACGAACAGCACCGCGAACGGGCGGCTCAGCGCCGCTTCCAGAGGACGTCGGTACGCCGCGGCGAGGGCTCGCGCGGTCCACGGCTCCTGACCGCGCTGGACGCCGCGCGACGACGGCAACAGCCACGAGCACAGCACGGGCGTCAGCGTGATCGCCGTCAGCAGCGACGCCGCCAGCGACACGCAGAACGCGATCCCGAGCGGACGCAGCAATCGGCCTTCGATGCCCGACAGGAAGAACAGCGGCGCGAACACGAGCAGGATGATCGCCGTCGCGACGACGATCGACGAGCGCACTTCGATGCTGGCGTCGAACACGACCCGCAGCGTCGAGCGCCGGAGCTCGATCGGTCTGCCCGCGTTCTCGCGCAAGCGGCGCGCGACGTTCTCGACGTCGATGATCGCGTCGTCGACGAGCGCTCCGATCGCGATCGCCATGCCGCCGAGCGTCATCGTGTTGACCCCGACGTCCGACCACCACAGCACGAGGATCGTCGTCGCCAGCGACAGCGGGATCGCGAGCAGCGTGACGAGGCTCGCGCGTCCGGACAGCAGGAACACGACGACGACGAGCAGCACCATGACCGCGCCTTCGAGCAACGCCGCCACGGTGTTGTCGATCGCCGCGTCGATGAACGTCGACTGGCGGAACAGCCGGTCGTGGAGTCGCATGCCGGGCTGCAGTTCGGCGCGCACCGCGGCGAACGTCTCGTCGAGGCGCTTCGTCAGCTCGAGCGTGTTCGCGCCCGGCTGCTTCTGGATCGCGAGGATCACCGCCCGCGCGCTCGCCGGCGTGCCGTCGTCCTCGCGCCACGACGCCATCGCTTCGCCGCGCTTCTGGCCGGCGCCGATCGCGACGTCGCCGACGTCGCGGACCAGCACCGGAGCGTCGTCGTCCGAGCGCACGACGGTCGCGGCGACGTCGTCGGTCGTCCGCAAGCGCCCGACGCCGCGCAGCAGCACCTCTTGACCACCGTCGACGACGATGCCGGCCGACACGTTCGCGTTGGCGCTCGCGATCGCGTCGGCGACCTGGTTGACGCCGAGTCCGTGCGCCGCGAGCCGCGCCGGATCGAGCAGCACCTGGATCTGCTTCGCGTCGCCGCCGATCGGAGTGACCTGACTGACGCCGCGGACCGCGAGCAGTCGTCGGCGCAGTTCGTTGACCGCGTACGACCGCAGTGCGATCGGATCGTGGCGATCCGACGTCAGCGCGACGAACACGATCTCGCCCATGATCGACGACGCGGGCGCGATCACCGGCGGACGCACGTCCTCGGGCATCCGGCCGGACAACGGCCCGAGCCGTTCGGCGACGATCTGGCGAGCGCGCGCGGGCTCGACGCCCCATTCGAACTCGACCCACACCACCGAGATCCCGATCGCGGTCGCGGAGCGCACGCGGCGCATGCCGGGCGCGCCGTTGACCGCGGTCTCGATCGGCACGGTGACGAGGCGCTCCATCTCTTCCGGGACCATGCCGTGACCTTCGGTCAGCACGGTCACGGTCGGCGCCGTCAGATCGGGGAAGACGTCGATCGGCAGCGTCCGCGCGACGAAGCCGCCGGCGACGAGCACGACCGCCGAGATCACGAGGACCGCGAAGCGCCGCGCCAGCGCGATCCGTACGAGCGCGCCGACCCAACCTCCGCCGTGGTGCGTCGCGCCGTCGGTCGACGCGTCGGTGTCGCGCTCAGTGGACATGGCCGTGTCCCATCGCGTCCGGTCGGAACGACGCGGCGTGGACCGCGCGCGCGCCGTGCGTCACGACCATCTCGCCTTCGGCGAGGCCGGAGCGGACTTCGACGTCGACGCCATCCGTGATGCCGGTTTCGACGATGCGCTTCTCGAACTGCTCGCCGCCGACCTGCACGTAGACGATCGCGCGTTCGCCTTCCTTGACGAGCGCCGTCCGCGGCAGAGCGAGCGCGTTCTGCGCTTCGTTCGTGCCGAGCAACACGTCGACCGCCATGCCGACCTTCATCACGCCCTGCGGATTCGGCAGCTCGAACACGATCGGCGCCGTGTGCGTCTGCGGATCGACGATCGCGCCGACCAGCACGGGCTTGCCGCCCGCGGCGAGCACGTCGATCTCGGCGCCGTTCGGCCCGGGCAGCACGACGCGCGCCGACGGCGACGCCGACAGCGCCGCGAGATCGAACTCCGGCACGCGCGCTTCGATCCACACCGTCGTCGGATCGAGGATCTGGAACACGGTTCGTCCGGGTTCGAACTGCTCGCCTTCGATGCACTCCGCATCGACGACGGTGCCCGAGATCGGCGAGATCAGCGGCACCAGATCGTCGACGTCGGGCACGTCGCGAGCCCCTTCGACGTGCGAGCGCGTCGCGTCCAAGCGCGCCAGCGCTTCGTCGAGCCCCGTCACCAGCGCGTCCTGGTGCGCGAGTTCCGCTTGCGCGTTCGCGACGGCGCCTGCGGCGACGTCGAACTCGGCGTCGGTGGCGAGCCCCTGCGGACGCAGCGCGACGATGCGCGCGAGCGCCTTCTCGGCGACGGCGAGCGTGACGGCGACCTGATCGCGCTTCGCGCGCGCTTCGACGCGGCGCAGCGTCCAGTCGGCGGCGCGAACATCCAGCTCCACCACCGTCTGGCGCAGCGCGGCGCGATCGGCCGCGAGTTGCGCGCGCGCCGCCAACGGCGCCGGCGGGCGGATGTACGCGAGGACTTCACCGCGCTCGACCGTGTCGCCGAGGTGCTTCAGCGATTTGCCGGGGACGGCCACCAGCGTTCCGGCGACCGGCGGCGTCACGAAGGCCTCCGACCCGTGCTGCGCACGCACGCGACCGGCGACCGGCAGCTTCGCCTCGAGGCGACGTCGCTCGACGTTCGCCGTGCGCAGGCCGATCGGCCATTGCTGTTCGAGCAGGAACGCGACCCGCGTCGACGCGTCCTCCTCGGCGGCGTGGACCGCGCTCGCGGCGTCTTGCGCGACGACGATCGTGCCGGCTTCGAAGCGCTCGACGAGTCCGGCGCGCTCGATCGTGAACGCCAGCGGCTGCTCGCCGACCGTCGTCGGCGCGCCTTCGACCGCGAAGATCCCGGGCCGCAGCGGCGTGGTCGCGACGAACGCATCCGTGGCGCCGATGCTCACGCGGACCGACGCCTGCGTGACCGCGCTGCCGTTCGCGCGGTCGGTGACGTGCACGAGGAACCGCGCGGGCTGGCCGCGGACGAGCGCGTCGAACTCGGCGAACACGAGCGAGGCCGGGGACCAGCGCGTGACGCGCCACGGCGGCGGCCCTTCGTCGTGGTCGTGGCCGTGCTCGTCCGCGTGCTCGGAGTCGTCCCCGTGCGGGTGTTCGTGCGGGTGCTCGTGGGAGCACGCACTGAAGCTCAACAGCACGGACAACAGCGGGATCGCCGCGACGAGCGGCGCCCGAGGGACACGTTCGATGGAGATCATGGCAAGAGCCCCGCACGCGCACTGCGCGTGACGTCGTTCGGATGAAGGAGCTACGAATGAGAGGCGGGCCGCCCGAGCGTCGCTCGGAGGGCGTTGGACGACGGCGTCAGACGACGCGGTACGTCGTCGGCGGCGGGCCTCGGGGTCGCGCGGGGTCACGGTCGATCCGGC
>JAEUIB010000232.1 GCA_016795255.1 Planctomycetota bacterium | reverse complement strand
CGGTCAGCACTTCGTGGCGCGAGTCGTCGGTGTAGACCTCGATGTCGTCGTCGTCGGTGCTCGCCGCCGGGAACAACCCGATCACGGCCTTCGCGCGCAGGCTGCGGTCCGCGACGATGCGCTTCAGCATCGCTTGCGCGTCGTCGAACAGCGAACGCGCCTGCGCGCCGACCTTCGCGTCGTCGAGGATCTTCGGGTAGCTGCCCTTCAGCTCCCACGCGTGGAAGAACGGCGTCCAGTCGATGCGCTCGACGAGCAACCGGAGGTCGTAATCCTCGAACACCTTCAGTCCGGTGAACGCCGGCAACGGCGGGCAGTGCTTCGACCAATCGGTGGCGAGCCGGCGCTTGCGCGCTTCGGCGATCGGGATGCGCTTCTGCGCGCCGCGGCCCTGCGCGTGATGCGCGCGCAGCACCTCGTATTCGCCGCGGACGCCCTTCGCGAACTGTTCGCGCGATGCCGGGTCCTCGGCCAGCAGGTTCGTCACGACGCCGACCGCGCGCGAGGCGTCGACGACGTGCACGACGGGACCGCGGTAGTTCGGCTCGATCTTCACCGCGGTGTGGATGCGCGACGTCGTCGCGCCGCCGATCAGCAGCGGGATGCGGAAGCCCTCGCGCTCCATCTCCGCCGCGACGTGGCGCATCTCGTCGAGCGACGGCGTGATGAGGCCGGAGAGTCCGATCACGTCGGCCTTGTGCTTGCGCGCCTCGTCGAGGATCTTCGCGCACGGCACCATGACGCCGAGGTCGATGACCTCGTAGTTGTTGCACTGCAGCACGACGCCGACGATGTTCTTGCCGATGTCGTGGACGTCGCCCTTCACGGTCGCCATGACGACCTTGCCCTTGGCCTGGTACGACGTGCCGGCGAGCTTCTCCTGCTCGAGGAACGGCAGCAGGTACGCGACGGACTTCTTCATCACGCGCGCGCTCTTCACGACCTGCGGCAGGAACATGCGGCCCGACCCGAACAGGTCGCCGACCACGTTCATGCCCGCCATCAGCGGACCTTCGATCACCAGGATCGGGCGGCCGTACTTCGCGCGCGCTTCCTCGGTGTCGACGTCGACGTACTGATCGATGCCGTGCACCAGTGCGTGCGTGATGCGCTCTTCGACGGTGCCTTGGCGCCACGCCTGGTCCTGGACCTTCTCCTTCGCGCGGCCCTTCAGCGAGTCGGCGACCTCGAGCAACCGTTCGGTCGCGTCCTTGCGGCGCGCGAGCACGACGTCCTCGACGCGTTCGCGCAGCGCCGGATCGAGATCCGAGTACAGCGCGAGCTGGCCGGCGTTGACGATGCCCATGTCCATGCCGTTCTTGACGGCGTGGTAGAGGAACACCGAGTGGATCGCTTCGCGGACCGGGTTGTTGCCGCGGAACGAGAACGAGATGTTCGACACCCCGCCCGAGATCCGCGCGTGCGGCAGCTCGGCCTTGATGCGCCGCGTCGCTTCGATGAACGCGACGCCGTAGCCGTCGTGCTCCTCGATGCCCGTCGCGATCGCGAAGATGTTCGGGTCGAACACGATGTCCTCGGGCGGGAACCCGACGACCTTCGTCAGCAGCTCGTACGAGCGCTTGCAGATCGAGACCTTGCGCTCGACGGTGTCGGCCTGCCCCTTCTCGTCGAACGCCATCACGATGACCGCGAAGCCGTAGCGCCGCACGAGTCGCGCTTGGCGCAGGAACTCGGCCTCGCCTTCCTTCAGCGAGATCGAGTTGACGATGCCCTTGCCTTGGCAGTTCTTCAGGCCGCGCTCGATGACCGACCACTTCGACGAGTCGATGACGACCGGGACCTTCGAGATGTCGGGCTCGGACGCGATGAGGCGCAGGAAGCGCTCCATCGCGGCTTCCGAGTCGAGCATGCCCTCGTCCATGTTGACGTCGATCATCTGCGCGCCGCTCGCGACCTGCTGGCGCGCGACGTCGAGCGCCTCGTCGTACTTCTCGGCGCGGATCAGCTCGGCGAACTTCGCCGAGCCCGTGACGTTCGTGCGTTCGCCGATGTTGACGAAGTTCGTCTCGGGCCGGAACTCGAGCGGCTCGAGCCCCGACAGCCGCAGCGTCGGTGCGGGCGCGCTCGGCACGCGCGGCGCGATGCCGGCGACGGCCTTCGAGATCGCGGCGATGTGCGCGGGCGTCGTGCCGCAGCACCCACCGATGATGTTGAGGATGCCCGCTTGCGCGAACTCGCGCAGGATCGCCGCCATCGACGCCGGCGACTCGTCGTAGCCACCGAACGCGTTCGGCAGGCCGGCGTTCGGGTGCGCGCTGACGCGGACGTCGGCGACGCGCGCGAGCTCGACCAGGTACGGCCGCAGCTCTTTCGCGCCGAGCGCGCAGTTCAAGCCGATCGACACCGGACGCGCGTGCTTGACCGAGGTCCAGAACGCTTCGGCGGTCTGGCCGGTCAGCGTGCGGCCGCTGGCGTCCGTGATCGTGCCCGAGATCAGGATCGGCAGGCGGAAGCCGACGCGGTCGAACGCTTCCTCGACCGCGAACAGCGCGGCCTTCGCATTCAGCGTGTCGAAGATCGTCTCGACCATCAGGACGTCGGCGCCGCCTTCGATCAGGCCGAGCGCTTCCTCGACGTACGCGATCCGCAGGTCGTCGAACGACACGTTGCGGAAGCCGGGGTTGTTGACGTCGGGCGAGATCGTCGCCGTGCGGTTGGTCGGGCCGAGGATGCCGGCGACGAAGCGCGGGCGATCCGGCGTCTTCGCGGTCATCGCGTCGGCTTCCTTGCGCGCGATCTCGGCGCCGGCACGATTCAGCTCGAAGCAGACGTGCTCGAGGCCGTAGTCGGCCTGCGAGATCGACGTCGAGTTGAACGTGTTGGTCTCGATGAGGTCGGCGCCGGCTTCGAGGTACTCGCGGTGGATCGCGCGGATGACGTCGGGCCGCGTCAGGTTCAGCAGGTCGTTGTCGCCCTTCAGGTCCTTCGGGTGCTCGACGAAGCGCGGGCCGCGGAAGTCGGCTTCTTGCAAGCCGTACGCCTGGATCATCGTGCCCATCGCGCCGTCGAGGATCAGGATGCGGCGTTCGAGGGCGTCGAAGAAGGCGCGTTGGCGGGCGTCACGCTCGGTCATGGGGTGCCTCGGAGTCGTGGGGAAGGCGGGCGTGGATCGTGATGACTTCGAAATGGGGCTTCTTGTGTTCGCGCGACGTGACCGCGCACAGCTCGACGACGAACCCCGCGGCGCGCAGGCGCGCATCGAGGTCGGACGCGTCGAAACCGAGCCAAACGTGGTCGTAGGGCTCCACGTCGGCGCGATGCGCGTGTTTCTTGAGCGTGGCGCCGACCAGGGTGCCGCCGGGCCGCAGCACGCGAGCGGCCTCGCGCAGCACGACGTCCGGTTCCGCGGCGTAGGTCAACGCGTGCATCAGCACGACCTGGTCGAACGACGCGGCGCGAAACGGCAGCGCGTGCATGTCGCCCTGCGCGAAGCGGACGCGCGGTGCGTATTCGGCCAAGCGCAGTCGTCCCGCGACCGCGACCTTCGCGCTGACGTCGAGGCACGTGACCGAGCGCGCGCGCGGCACCAGCAATTGCGCGATGACGCCGTCGCCGGATGCGACGTCGAGCACGTGCCCGAGCCGGGACAACCCGAGCGTCCCCCACGCGGTCGCTTCCCACGTGCGGCCCGGCGAATAGTGGCGATCCATCGCGCCAGCGACGGATTCCGCCCAGCTCTGGGCTTCGGGCCCCGCCCGCTCCGCGACCACGCGGCGCAACCGGATCCGGTCGTCGTCCAGCGCCGCGTCGGCCGTGCTGCGCAGCAGGTCCAGCATCCGCCGCGCAGGTTCCGGCATCGAGCCGTTCTTCAGTCGGTACAGCGTCGACGTCGCCTTGCGCCGGTCGGCGAGCAGCCCGGCTTCTTTCAGGCGGGCCAGGTGCGTCGAGACCCGCGATTGGGCGAGGCGCGTGATGCGCGTCAGCTCCGCGACCGACAGCTCCTCCTCGGCCAGCAGCGCCAGCAGGCGCAGCCGGTTCTCGTCGCCGAACGTGCGGGCGAGATCCGAGGCTTGGGTGAGGCTGATCGGCTTCGATTCGTTCATGCGGATGGACGTATGGTCGAGGGTGGCCAAGGATCGCCGACGTCCGCGCACTGTCAAGCGGTCAAATCTAGAGAAGAAGGTCGGGCCGCCGGCTGCTAGCTTGTCCCGGCCATGACCGAACCCAACGAACCCTCCGCCGACCCGTCCGCCGACGCCCCGAAGCCCGCGCTCGTCCTCGAGCGCGCCCGCTCGTCCCGCTCGAGCTGCAAGGCCTGCAAGAAGCCCATCCAGAAGGACAAGTTCCGACTGGGCGTGCTGATCGAGGGGCCGTTCGGACCGGGGTACCTGTGGCATCACCTGTCGTGCGCGGCGCGGCGCCGCTTCGACGACGTCGTGACGGCCTACGCCGATGCGCCGAAGCCGCTCGACCCCGAACTCCCGCCGCTCGACGAGTTGAAGGC
>JAEUIB010000197.1 GCA_016795255.1 Planctomycetota bacterium | reverse complement strand
GGCGCGATCGCGTCGATCCAGGAGATCTCGACGATCATCGACGAGATCGACTCGATCCAGCGGACGATCGGCGCGGCCGTCAACGAGCAGAGCGCGTCGACGACCGAGATCGGACGCAACGTGCAGGAAGCAGCCCGCGGCGTGTCCGAGATCGCGCAGAACATCCTCGGCGTCGCGCAAGCGGCGCAGGGGACGTCGGCCGGCGCATCCGACACCCGCAAGGCCTCCGAGGAACTGACGCGCGTCGCGTCCGACCTCGATTCGATGGTCGCCGAGTTCAGGATCGAACGCGGCGCGAGCTCGGCGGCGACGGTGCTCGACCGTGGGTCGAGGGCCACTGGCGACGCGTTCGCACTCGCGACGCAAGGTTGAAACAACCCTGCGGGGACGACCGCAGCTCGTCCTGAACTCCATCAAGCCCGGAGCGGACGAGATCCGAAGCACGCCGAGCCCGCCACGTCCGTGCGCCGGGCTTCGATCCGAATCCATCGTCCCGCTCGCGGTCCCTCACCGCGGCGTCGAGGAGGCCTGGGGATGACGTCGGCGACCCACCGCTCCACGAGCATTCGCAACAAGCTCATGTTCGCGTTCGTCGGGCTCGGCATGCTGCCGATGCTGATCGCAGGCGCGCTCAGCTACCGACAGTCGAAGAGCGAGCTCGAACGCGACACCGGTTCGTTCCTCAAGGCCCAAGCTCTGCAAACGAGCGACAAGCTCGAGCACTTCCTCTACGAGCGCTACGCGAACACGATCGAGTGGGCGTCGAGCGACGTGGCGCACCTTGCGCCGTCGGAGATCCCGGCTCGACTCGACGCGTTCGTGCAGCTCTACGACCACTACGACCTGATCGTCGTCGCCGACGCCGACGGTCGCGTGATCGGCTGCAACACGACGGCGTTCGACGGCCGCTCGCTCGACACGACGAAGCTCATCGGCAAGAGCGTGAAGAACGAGCGCTGGTTCCAGGAATGCGTCTCGGGACGTGTTCCCGGCAACGCCGCGTACTACAGCGAACTCGAAGTCGACCCCGACTGCGCCGAGCTGTTCCGCTCGCGTGGTCTCGCGGTCAACTACGCGGCCCCGGTCCGCGATGCGGCGGGCAACGTCGTTCGCGTGTGGTCGAACCGCGTGTCGTGGGAGCGCGTCGTCAGCCACATCTTCTCGGAGACGCGCGAGGACCTCGAGGCGCAGGGCGTCGCGAGCGTCGACCTCACGTTGATCGACGCCGACGGCACCGTCATCGACTCGAGCGACCCGAAGCAGGTGATGGAGACGAACCTCGTCACGGCGGGACTCGACGCGGCGCGGCGCGTGGCGGCGCACGAGATCGGTTACACGGTCGAGGCGGACCCTCGCAGCGGGACCGATTGCGTGTTCGGCTTCTCGCAGCACGACGAATCGATCGACGGCTGGCCGGCCTACGAATGGGGAGTGATCGTCCAGCAGGACTACGACGTCGCGCTCGCGGCCGCGTACGAGCTGCGGACGTTCTCGGCCGGGATCGGACTGTTCGCGATCGCGATCCTCGCGACCGCGGCGTTCTTCCTCGCGCGCAGCATCTCCGACCCGGTGCGCAGGACGGCCGACGCGCTGGCCGCGATGGCGTCCGGCGACCTGTCGCGCCGTCTCGATTGCACGGGCAACGACGAGCTCGCCGCGATGTCCGCGTCGGTGAACCAAGCGATCCAAGGCATCCGCACCGCGCTGGGTACCGACCGCGTGCAGTGGCACGAGGTCGCGCAACAGAAGCAGCTCGCCGCCGAAGCGACCGCCCGCGAACGCGAGCAGAACGACGAACTGCGACGGAAGGTCGACGAACTGCTGCAAGTCGTCAGCTCGGCCGCGCGCGGTGACCTCACGCAGTCGGTCTCGGTGCGCGGACAGGACGCGATCGGCCGCATGGGCGAAGGCCTCGCCCACTTCGTCGAAGAAATGCGCTCGAGCCTCAGCCGGATCCAGAACGCGGCGCAGACGCTGTCGCGCTCGGCGGCGTCGATGTCGACGGTGTCCGAACAGGTCGGCTCGTCGGCCGAAGAGACGGCGTCGCAGGCGAACGTCGTCTCCGCGGCGGCCGAGCAGGTCTCGAAGAGCGTCCAGACCGTCGCGCTCGCGACCGAACAGATCACGTCGAGCTTCTCCGAGATCCAGCACGGGACGACGCAAGCCGCGAGCGTCGCGGACTCCGCGGTCCGCGCCGCGCAGAACGCGAATCAACGCGTGTCGAAGCTGGCGACGAGCAGCACCGAGATCGACAAGATCAGCAAGGTGATCACGTCGATCGCGCAACAGACGAACCTGCTGGCGCTGAACGCGACGATCGAGGCCGCTCGCGCCGGCGAGGCCGGCAAGGGCTTCGCCGTCGTCGCCAACGAGGTCAAGGAACTCGCGAAGGAGACGACCAAGGCGACCAGCGAGATCGGCCAGATGATCGGGACGATCCAGTCCGACTCGCAGGGCGCGATCGAGTCGATCCAGGAGATCTCGACGATCATCAACCAGATCGACCAGATCCAACAGACGATCGCGGCCGCCGTGACCGAACAGAGCGCGTCGACCACCGAGATCGGCCGCAACGTCCAGGAAGCGGCGCGCGGCGTCGCCGAGATCGCGCAGAACATCATGGGCGTCGCGCAGGCGGCGCAGGGGACGTCGGCCGGCGCGACCGACACGCAGAAGGCGTCGGTCGAACTGAAGCGCGTCGCGCACGGGCTCGGCGAGCTCGTCGCCAAGTTCAAGCTCGAGCGCTCGGGGGGCGCGTTCACCGGATTGCCGCCGCGCTCGCCCGGCAATGCCGACGACGACGGCCACGAACCCGCGGCGCCCGGCAGCGATACCCGGCGGATGCTGAACGAATTGGGCGGTCGTCCGGCGACGGCGACCCGGCGCCCGAACCCCACGCCGCGAGCCTGAGCACCGGGGCCGGCCGTCGCCCGAAATCGAACTCCGAACGAGGCTTCGGCGGATCGCGCCCCGGGCGCATTCGGCGTCCATCGACGGGAATCCGTTTCAAGAACTCGATTGGCACTGGTCGATTTCGGGCTACCTTTTGGCGTCATTCCGGACCGCCCCGTCCTGAGCCTGAACACGAGCCGAGAGTCGGCGCCACCGTCGCACTCGAGGCTCCTCCGCACGTCGCGGTAGGGCGCCGGAATCTCGATCGACGATGCTCGACGCGCGACGCGCCGAGACACCGCCAACATCGACGTGAGGACAGCGTGGCGAGCAAGAAAGTCGTGTTGTTCCTGCCGGCGCGCGTCGATCCGTCGATCGGCGACCTACCGGCGGCCGATCTCCAGCCGCTCGAGCTGTTGCACATCGCGAGCCCCGCGGAAGCCGCCGGGTTCGAGGTCGTCATCATCGACGCGATGACCGAGCCCGACGCGCTCGAGCAGTGCGTCCGCGCGTGCGAAGGCGCGGTCGCGTTCGCGTCGTCCTGCATCCTCGGTTACCAGGTCTACGACGGCGCCCGCGTCGCGCGCGCCGTGCGCGAGGCGTTCCCTCGGCTGCCGATCTTCTGGGGCGGCTGGTTCCCGTCGGCGCTGCCCGAGCTGTACCTGAAGAGCGAGTTCTGCGACGCGGTCGCGCACGGTCAGGGCGAGGTCACGTTCGTCGAACTGCTGCAGGCGTGCGAAGCCGAAGGCGGCGTCAACGGCGACGGACTGCAGCGCCGGCTGAACTCGATCGACGGCCTCGCGCTGTGGCGCGACGGCAAGGTCCAGTACACGGCGCGCCGCGCGGTCAAGCACCTCAACGAGCTGCCCGAACCGGCGTGGCACCTGATCGACCTGAACAAGTACTACGAGCTGAACGCGCGCACCGCGAAGGCCGGCAATCGCATCCGCAATCGCCTGCCGCCGCCGCCGCCGTTCGACGACGGTCGGCCGTTCCGCGGCGTGTCGTACTTCTCGTCGTTCGGTTGCCCCGAGCCGTGCGAGTTCTGCTGCTCGCCCGAGATCGCCGGCCGCCGCTGGGTGGCGCTCGATCCCGACGTGCTCGTCGATCGACTGATCGCGCTGTACGAGAAGTGGCCGTACGACATCATCCGCTTCCAGGACGCGAACTTCGGCGTCGCCGAGAAGCGCACGCGGCGCTTCTGCGAGCGCTTGATCGCGTCGAAGCTGCCGGTCCAGTGGAACGGCACGATCGAGATCAAGCAGATCTGCCAGTACTCGGAAGAGACGCTCGACCTGATGAAGGAATCGGGCTTCCACCTCGCGTGGTTCGGCGCCGAGGCCGCGACCGGCGAGACGCAGAAGCTGATCAAGAAGAACATCAAGGAAGGACTGACCGACCAGGCGATGAAGCGCATGCACGAGCGCAACATCATGTCGGGCTTGACCTACATCATCGGCTACCCCGGCGAGACGCCCGAGTCGATGCGCGAGACGATCCTCGAAGCCGCCGAGATGAAGTGGAAGTACCCGACGTGCTCGAGCGAAGTGTTCCCGTACCGCCCCATCCCCGGGTCGGGCTTCTGGGAACCGTCGGTCAAGGCCGGCTACGTCGGCCCGCAGACGTTCGAGGATTGGGGCCGCTTCTTCGACTACAAGTTCAACTCGTGGTGGGGACAGATCCCGCCCGAGATCCAGAAGCTGTGGCGTCGCTACACGGTGCTCGCGCCGTGGTTCGACGGCAACGCGGGCGGTCGCGGCCCGGTCTCGAAGCTGCTGCAAAAGGCCGCCGGCTGGCGCCTGAAGAACGGCAAGTACGGCGCGCCGATCGAGTTCAAGGCGTTCGACATGATCCGCCGCTTCGCGGGCGAAAAAGCCGCGAGCGTCCTGTGATGCGCTTCCGCGCGGAACCCTGATCCATGGCCAAGAAAAAGGTCGTCCTGTTCCTGCCTTCGCGCGTCGACCCGACGATCGGCGATCTGCCGTCGCCGGATCTGCAGCCGCTCGAACTGCTGCACATCGCGAGCCCGGCGGAAGCCGCCGGCTACGAGGTGCAGATCATCGATGCGATGGTCGAGCCGAACTACACGCAGAAGGTCGTCGATGCGTGCGCCGACGCGTTCGCGTTCGGTGCATCGTGCATCCTCGGCTTCCAGGTCTACGACGGTGCGCGGGTCGGTGAAGCCGTCCGCGCGAAGTACCCGAAGCTGCCGATGATCTGGGGTGGCTGGTTCCCGTCGTCGATCCCCGAGCTGTACCTGACCAGCGGGTTCTGCGACGTCGTCGTGTTTGGCCAGGGCGAAGTCACGTTCCCCGACGTCCTGCGCGCGATCGATCACGGCGAAGACCTGGCGAAGGTCGACGGCATCTCGATCTGGCGCGACGGCGGCATGCTGACGACGCCGCGCCGCAAGGTCGCGCCGATGGCCGAACTCCCGCCGCCGGCGTTCCACCTGATCGACCTGAACAAGTACTACGACCTGTCGATCCGCCAAGCGCCCGAGGGCCGTCGCGTCCGCAATCGCCTGCCGAACCCGATCGGCGTGCCGCGCGACAAGCCGATGCGCGGACTGTCGTACTTCTCGTCGTTCGGTTGCCCCGAGCCGTGCGAGTTCTGCTGCTCGCCGGAGATCGCGGGCCGTCGTTGGGTCAACGTCGACGCCGACACGCTCGCCGATCGCATCCTCGAGCTGCACGACCGCCATCCGTTCGACGTGCTGCGCATCCAGGACGCGAACTTCGGCGTGCTCGAGAAGCGCACGCGCCGGTTCTGCGAGCGCCTGATCGAAGCCAACCGCGGCTTCTATTGGAACGCGACGATCGAGATCAAACAGGTCTGCCAGTACTCGGACGAGACGCTCGACCTGTTGAAGAAGTCGGGCTGCCACATGCTCGTCACCGGCGCCGAAGCGGCGACGGAAGAGACGCAGAAGCTGATCCGCAAGAACATCAAGGAAGGCTGGACGGACCGCGCGATCGGTCGCATCAACCAGCGCGACATGCAGTTCGCGGTCACGTACATCATCGGGTACCCGAACGAGACGCCCGAGTCGATGCGCGAGACCATCAACGAAGCCGCGTTGATGAAGGTGAAGTACAAGCACTGCTCGTCGGAAGTCTTCCCGTACCGCCCCATCCCCGGCTCCACGTATTGGGAGCCGTCGCTGAAGTCGGGCTACGTCCCGCCGAAGTCGTTCGAGGAGTGGGGTCGCTTCTTCGACTACAAGTTCAACTCGTGGTGGGGCCAGATCCC
>JAEUIB010000160.1 GCA_016795255.1 Planctomycetota bacterium | reverse complement strand
GCTCTCGTGCGGCGTCGGCGCGGCCTGCGCCTGCTCTTTCTCGACGAGCAGCACCTCGGAGCGCCGGCCGAACTGCGATTGGAACGTCAGCGGGATGACCACGATCTCCGCGGTCCGCGCCGGCAAGCCGTCGCCGCCGGGTCGCGCTTCCGTCAGCCGCAGCTCGACGCCCTTCTTCGCACCGACCATCGCCGGACACGGCGCGTCGCCGTCGCCGCACGCCGCGCTGCGCCGGCCGTGGACCGCCGCGCACAGCGCCGGCATCTCGAGGTTCGGAGCGAGCCCGTGCGACGCCAGGAACCGCGCGTTCGCGTACAGCACCGAGCACGAGATCGTGTCGACGATCGCGAGTCCATGCAGCGAGTTCGCGCCGAGCGGGCCGTAGTACGTCTTGTAGAACTGCGCGCGTTCGCGGTTCTGCGCGCGCCACAGCGAGTCGTCGTGCAGCGTGCCGTCGCCGTGCATCAGGCCGTCACCTTCTCGAACAGCGCGAGGTACTTCGTCGCCGCGGTGGTCCACGAGAAGTCGGTCGCCATGCCGCGCTTCTGGATCTTCTCGAGCCGCTTCTTGTCCTGGTACAGCGCGCACGCGGCGCGGATCTTCGCGAGGAACGCCCGCGGATCCGGAGCGTCGAACGCGAAGCCGTTGCCGCGCTCGGGATCGGTCTCGACGTCGATCACGGTGTCGGCGAGCCCGCCGGTCCGGCGGACGATCGGCAGCGTGCCGTAACGCAACGAGTACATCTGGTTCAACCCGCACGGCTCGAACAGCGACGGCATGAGGAAGAAGTCCGCGCCGGCTTCGATCTGGTGCGCGAGCGGTTCGTGGAACCCGAAGTAGACGCCGAACTGATCCGGCCGCGCGCGCTGCAGCTCTTGGAACAGACGCTGGTACTTCTCCTGCCCGCTGCCGAGCACGACCACGCGGACGTCGAGCTTCGACAGTTCCCACGCGACGTGCGCGATCAGCTCGAGACCCTTCTGGTCCGCGAAGCGCGACACGATGCCGAACACCGGCGTGCTCGGCGCTGCGGCGAGGTTGAAGTCGGACAGCAGCTTTTCGCGGCACGTCTTCTTGCCCGCGAGCTGCTTCGCCGAGTACGTCGCCGGCAAGTGCTTGTCGGTCGCCGGATCCCATTCCTTCGTGTCGATGCCGTTCAGGATGCCGAACAGCACGGAGCGCCGATCACGCAACAGACCGTCGAGGCCGTTGCCGAACTCTTCGGTCTGGATCTCGAGCGCGTAGCGCGGCGACACCGTCGTGATCGCGTCGGCGTAGGCGATGCCGGTCTTCAGGAAGTTCGCGGCGCCGTGGAACTCGAGCGGCGACAGCGGGAAGAACGCGTCCTGCGGGAAGCCGACGTCGAACAGCACCTTCGACGCCGCGCGCATCGGATGCGCGAGGTTGTGGATCGTCAGGACGTGACCGACGCGCCGGCGCACTCGCGGCTTCAGGACCGTCTTCAACAGCGCAGGCACCAGAGCGCCGTGCGCATCGTGCGCGTGGATCAGGTCCGGTGTGTCGATCAGCGCGAGCTCGGCCGCGACGCGCGCGAAGAACGCGTAGCGCTCGGGGTTGTCGCGGTAGCCCTCTTTGGTTTGCGGATCGTCGTAGACCCCCGGACGGTCGAACGCCGCGGCGTCGTGGACCAGCGTCACCGTGACGCCGTCCTGCCTCCGCACGCGCTGCAGCTCGACGTCGACCCGTTTCACGGCGTAGTCGAGCGCGATCGACCCGACCGGCTCGAACCCCCACTTCTTCCGATCGATGCTGCGGTAGCCGGGCAGCAGGATCTCGACGGTGGCGCCGCGCTCGGCCAAAGCGGTCGGCAGCGCGCCGGCGACGTCGGCGAGACCGCCGACCTTGACGTACGGAGCGGCTTCCGCCGCGATCGAGAGGATGCGCATAGGGACGCGGAGTCTACGGCCGCGATGCGCGCGCGTCACTCGCGCGGAGGCGCACGAAGGCGGGCCGCCGCGTCCTCCGGCGCCACCGAATTGACGAACACCCCGGTGCCGAGCTCGAAACCACCGATGCGCGACGTCCGCGGCAGGATCTCGAACCGCCAATGGTCCGGCGCGTCGGCGGACGGTCCCGGACCGGCGTGCAGCACCCAATTCATCGCCGGGTCGTCCAGCGTCCGTCGAACCCGACCGACGACGTCGTGGATCAGCGTCGCGAGTTCGACGTCGGTCGCGGTCGTCGAGTCGGCGAACGCGACCGCCGGATGCGCGACCGGCGCGATCCAGACCTCGTACGCGAACCGCGACGCGTACGGCGCGTACGCCACGAGGTTTCGTCCGCGCGCGATCACGCGGCTCCCGTCGGCGACGTCGGCGGCGACGACGTCGCACGTCAGGCAGCGAC
>JAEUIB010000140.1 GCA_016795255.1 Planctomycetota bacterium | reverse complement strand
ATGCCGAGCCACACCGCTCGTTTGCGCGACGGATCCTGCGCGTACGCGACCGCCCGCTCCGCGGCGAGCAGCACGAACGTGACCATCGGCACCCACGGTCGAGCACTCTTGCCGAGATGCACGAGCAGGAACGACGTCGCGACGAGATAGCCGACGACGAGCGCGTCCCGGTCGCCGAGCACGCGCCGCGCGAGCCGCACCGCGAGCACGACGCCGAGCACGCCGAGCGCGAGGATCCACGCGTGCGCGATCAGGTACAGCGGCGTCGGATCGTCGGTGACCTTGTCGCCGAAGTCCGCCGCGTTCGCGTACTCCCCGGTGACGCGGCCGACGCCGTACAACGCCGCGTAGCACGGCAGCAGCAGGTACGGCATCAGGTACGGGTACGACGTGAACGTGCCGGCCGGCGGCGCGAGGTCCTTCGACTTCGCCATGCCGAGCGCGCCGCGCACCATGTGCGTGTCGGGCACGAACCGATGCGGCAGCCCGTGATCGAGACCGATCAGCCGCACGCCGACGGCCAGCACCACGACCGCGAGCCATCCCCCGCTCTTCATCGTCCTGCTCCTCGCCGGGTCGCCGTCGCGGCCGACCAACGTCTCGCGTGTTCGACGATCGCCGCCGCGCGTGCGTCCCACGTCCGGCGCTGGACGTCGGCTCGGCCGCGAGCGACGCGCCGCGTCGAACCGTCGGCGTCGTCGATCGCTCGCTCGAGTCCGCGCGCGAGCGCCGCGGCATCGTCGGGCGCCACCAGCACGGCGTTGTCGTCGTGCAGCACCTCGCGCAACGACGGCAGATCGGACGCGACGATCGCACGCCCAGCCGCCAGCGCTTCGAACAACTTCAGCGGCGACGTGTATCGCGCGCTGATCGGTTCCTTCGCACTGTTCGGGATCGCCAGCACGTCGGCTGCCGCGAGGTAGGTCGGCACGCGGGCCGGTTCGACCGGAGGATGCAGCACGACGTTCGAGGCGCCGGACGCACGCACGCGGGCCTCGATGCGCGCGCGGTCCTCCGGGCGACCGCCGACCAGCAGCACCGTCAGCCGCGGCGCCCGCGCGGCCGCATCGACCAACGTGTCGACGCCCTTCCACGCGAAGAATTGTCCGGCGTAGACGACGAGCCGCGCGTCCGCGGCGATGCCGAGGTTCGCTCGCGCCGCGGCTTTCTCCGGCATGTCCGCGAACCGCCGCGGATCGAACCCGTCCGGCAGCACCTCGATGCGCGATCGATCGACGCCGAGCGCCGCGAGATCGTCGGCCAAGCCCTGCGTGATCGCGACGACGCCGAGGCTCGAGCCGAGTGCGCGCACCAGTTCGCGCCGCGCCGCCGGCCGCTGCGGCAAGTCGTGCGCCTCGTAGACGAGCGGCACGCCGCTGCGCGCCAGCAACGCCAGCGAGAACTGATCCCGCGTGTAGACGAGATCGGCCGGATGACGCGCCAGCCAGCGTTTGACCGAACACGCGAACGTCGCCGACTGGATCAGGAACGGCACGCGCTGGAATCGCGTCGGCACGGCGTCGATCCAGTCGATCGTGAACAGGCGCACCAACTGCGGAGCGGCGCGCAGTCCGTAGTACGCCGCGATCTCCGCGTCTCGCAACGGGAACGAGTTCGCGCGGCGCGGCACGACGAGCGTCACGCGATGGCCGGCCGCGGCCAGCGCGTCGCATTGGACGAGGATCTGATACGCGTTCGCCCGTTCGCTCGGGATGCGGACCGATGCGACGTAATGGATCGCGAGCGCGGAGGTCGCGTTCACTGCGACTTCTTCTCCGGATCCTCCGGCGCCGCTTCGTCGACGACGTTCGAGCCCTCGTGCGGGCGGTCGCCGACGTAGCCGAGCTGACTCGCCAATTCGGCGACGTCGGCGTTCGCGGTCCCGTCCTTGCGCACGCTCCATTCCGGCAGGCTCTTGACCCACTGGTCGAGCGCGGCGGTCATCGAGGCCAACGCGTCGGGCTTCGTCCTCGCGACGTTCCGGCGCTCGCCGGGGTCGGACGCGAGGTGATAGAGCCGCGGTGGATCGTTCGGGTCCGGCAAACGCGGGCGCACGAGCTTCCACTCGGTGTTCTGGATCGACTCGTAGTAGTTGTTCTCGCAATGCGCGAAGTCGTCGGTCTTCGGCCGCTGGCCGTTCGCCCACGGCATCAGCGACTCGCCGTGGATCTCCGTCATCGGCGGCAGGCGCAACAGGTCGACGATCGTCGGCGCGATGTCGACCGACTCGACCGGCACCGGCACGCGCGTCCCCGCGCCGAGCTTGTTCGGCAGGCGCACGACCAGCGGCACGTGCTGGTTCGTGTTGAACATCCAGTCGTGTTCCCAGAACGGTCCGTTCTCGCCGAACGCTTCACCGTGGTCGGCCGTGATGACGATCGCCGTGTCGTCGAGCACGCCGAGTCGCGTCAGCTCGTCGACGACCGAACCGATCTGCGCGTCCGCGAACAACACGCCGCCGTCGTAGAGGTCCGTGATGCGCGCCTTGTCGCCGTCGGTCGGCTTCCACTGCCCCATCTCGATCGCGCGAGCGTGGTCGGTCGTGAAGCGGTCGAGGTCGCTCGCGCCGGGCGTCTCGAACACGTCGAACTCGCGCGGCGGGTCGTACGGCGTGTGCGTCGAGAACAGATGGACGACGAGGAAGAACGGCTCGTGCGCGTGGTCGTCGAGCCACGCGATCGCTTCGTTCGAGACGATCGCCGGATCGATCGCACGCCGCAGCTTGTTCCACAGCGCGTGCGCGACCAGCTCGGATCGCCAATACGACCACACCGACGCGCGCCGCACCGGATCGCGACCGACCGTCGATTCGAAGTACGTGGCGAAGCCGTCCAGCAATCCCGACGCGTTGCTGATCATGCCGGTCATGAACGCGCCGGTGCGATAGCCGCTGGCGTCGAGGACCTGCTGGATCGTGACGTTGCGCTTCGGGTCGAAGCGCTGCGTCGCGTCCATCTTCAGCAGACCGTGCGCGCGCGGGTACTTGCCGGTGAAGATCGAGCCGAACGACGTCCACGTGTACGGCGCTTGCGCGATCGCGCGCTCGAACACGACGCCGTCTCGAGCCAGCGCGTCGATGCGCGGACTCGTCGGCCGCGGATAGCCGTAGCACGCGAGGTGATCGGCCCGCAGCGTGTCGACGATGAACAGCACGACGTTGTGGTCGGCGCCCTGCTTCGCGGCGACGTCGTCCTTGCGATCCTCGCGCCACGACAGCGCGGCCGATGCGATCACCAGCACGATCAGCGCGCCGAGCGCGGCACGCGGCCGCGCGGCTTCCGACCGCGAGGCACGCGCGGCGACGAACATCCCGACGATCCCGCCGACGACCGCCAGTCCGAGGCCGAGCCCGAGTCGCTTCGGTGAGTTCCACGGCTCGCTGTACGCGAAGTCGACGAAGAACCGGCTGTACCAGTAGAGCTGCAAGAACAGCATGCCGCCGACGACGGCGACGATCGGCGCGAAGCGGGCGCGCCACGCGGCGTCGCGCGACCGCACCACCAGCGCGAGGATCGGCGACCCGACGAGCAGCCCGACGACGCCGAGCGCGAGTCCGACGACCGCCATCGTGCAGGCCGACAGCACGACGCACGTGACGGCGTCGGCGAGGCCGGTCGGCGGCACGGTCAGCCGCCCCTCTTCGAGCAGCCACGTGTAGTACGCGAGTCGCGCGGCGGTCTCGACGGCTCCGAACACGCCGCCCCACGCCGCGGCCCGGATCAGCCCGGATCCGACGGCGGCTCGCAGAGTTCGCGGTGCTGCTTCACTCGACATACGGTCTCCGGGCCGACGCGGCATCGACCGATCGGCCGCGCGGGGCCCGGGAGTGTAGCCCGCAATGGCGCGGGTGCCGGGTGTTCGTCGCGCCCGAGTGCGAGTCGTCCCGCTTCGATCTGCTCCAGGCCGGGCGCTCGATCGGCTGCTATCCTCTCGACACCATGGCCCGCCCCGTGTCGTCGCTCGCCGTCGCCGTCTCGCTCCTGACGTTCGTCCTCGGCTGTTCCCGGTCCGAGACGCCGAACGCGAAGCACGTCCTGTTCATCTCGGTCGACACGCTGCGGTACGACCGGCTCGGGTGTTACGGCGGCCCGAATCGGCCGAGCCCGACGATCGACGCCCTCGCCGAGTCGGGGACCCGGTTCGCCCACGCCTACGTCCAGCGCGCGATCACGCTGTCGTCGTTCACGTCGTTCTTCACGTCGCGCTATCCCGACGAGACCGGCATCCTGAACAACAACAAGGTCGTGCCGCGCGACGAACTGCTGCTGGCCGAACGACTCGCGGACGCGCGCTTCCACTGCGTCGCGTTCCAGTCGTCGGGCGTGCTCGACCCGCGCCGCAGCGGGATCGATCACGGATACGCCCAGTAACACAAGGAGCTCGACGAAGGCCGCTTGACGACGCGCGCCTGCGAGTTCCTGCGCACGAACTTCGGCAAGGACGGGCGACGGCAGTTCATGTGGGTGCACTACATGCGCCCGCACCGGCCCTACGAACCGCCCAAGCCGTACGACAAGAAGTTCACGAAGGACTACACCGGCTTCTACGACGGCAGCAGCGACACGCTCGACCGCATCTTCGTCGACAAGGAGCAGCTCGCGCCGGCCGACCTCGACCACATCGTCGGCCTGTACGACGGCACGATCGCGTTCGTCGACGACTGCATCGCGTCGCTGCTGAAGGCGCTGCGCGAATCCGGCCACGCCGACGACTCGTTGATCGTCTTCACGGCGGATCACGGCGAAGAGCTCTACGAGCGCCACGCGTACTGGTACCACTCGAGTTCGCTGTACCGGTCGTGCGTGCAAATCCCGCTGATCTTCGTGCAGCCCGGTCGCGTGCGACCGCAGGTGCGGGACGACCTCGTCGAGAACGTCGACTTCACGCCGACGGTGCTGTCGTGGCTCGGCGTGCAAACCGACGGCGCGACGTTCCGCGGCCACGACCTCAGCGACGTCCTCCGAGGCAGCGGCAGCGTGCCGCGCGACTTCGTCACGTCGCAATGGGAGGACGTGATCTACGGCATCCGCAATCGCGAGTGGTTCTACGTCGACAACCCCGAGGACGTGATGCCGGTCGGTCCGCCCGACGAGGGCACGTATCCGATCGCGACGCGCGAGCTGTACGACCTGACCGCCGATCCGCGCGAGCAGAAGAACGTCTTCGACGCGAACGTCGACCAGGCCGATCGCATGCGCGACGCGCTCGACCGCTTCCGCGCCGGGCTCGTCGTCAAACACGTCGAGGACGACCTCAGCGCCGATCGCCTGCAGATGCTGAAAGAGAACGGCTACATCGGCGACACTCCGAATCCCCGGCGCAAGGGCAAGAAGAAGACTCCGGCGGCCGAGCCGCAGGACACCCCACCAGGACCCGGCGAGAAGCGCTGACCCTCATGCGTCGACTCGTCGCTCCGGGCTTCGTGGTGCTGGCGATCCTCGCGATCGCGTTCGCGTGGAGCGACTCGCCCGTGCGGCCCGTGCTGGCCGGAGCGTTGTTCGCGCTCGGCCCCGGCTTCGTCACGCTGCGTCTACTGCGCCGCGAGCCGAGCAGTCTCGCGTTCGAGCTCGGTCTGGCGCTGGCGCTGTCGCCGTTCGTCCTCGGACTGTTGGCGACGGGGTTGCTGTTCGCGGGCCTCGACATCCGTACCGCGGCGCTCGTGCTGGCGGCCGCGATCGGCGGCGGCGCCGGCTTCGTCGCGTGGCGCGAGCGGCACATCGCGGCGCTCGACGACGCGTCCGAGTTCCGCGCGCCGACCGGCATCGCCGCGTGGATCGCCGCGCTGGCGCTGACGGCGATCTGCATCTGGCCCGCCGTGACGAGCAATCGCGTCCGCGCGTCGGTCCACGGCATGCTGCACGCGTCGATCCTGTACTCGGCGATCGAGCACGGCGTGCCGCCCGAGAACCCGTTCTTCGCCGGCGAACCGCTCCGTTACTACTGGATGTTCCACGTCGGCACCGCGGCGACCGGCGCGCTCGGCGACGTCGATCCGACCGTCGCGTTCGCGATCGGCAATGCGGCGGCGCTGCTCGCGTTCACGCTGTTGCTCGCGCGACTCGGCGCCGACGCGTTCCGTTCACGGCGCGCCGCGGCGCTCGCGGTGCTGTTCGGGTTCCTCGCGCTCAATCCGCTCGGTGGCTTCCGCTTCCTCGAGGGCGCCGACGGCCATCGCCCCGCGGCGTCGCTGTCCGAACTCGCGCGCGGACGCGATCCGATCCTCTACATCCAGGCGTTGTCGATCGACGACGAGGACCGCATCACCGCGACGTTCACGAAGTTCATGAACGTGTCGTCGTTCCCACAGGCGCTCGCGTTGCTCGCCGCGAGTTGGATCCTGATCGTCGCGCTGGCCCGGCGACCGAGCGCGTCGACGGCCGCACTGCTCGCGACGTCGGTGGCCGGTGGACTCGCGCTGTCCCCGATCACCGGCGCGTCGGCCGGGCTCGCGTCGGGCGTCGCCGCCGCCCTGCTGTTCGTCCGCCGGGCTCGGGATCCGAGCTTGCGGACGCGGCCGCTGCTGATCGCGGGTGCACTGCTGGCGGGACTCGCGCTCGC
>JAEUIB010000101.1 GCA_016795255.1 Planctomycetota bacterium | reverse complement strand
CGCGGACGCCGCGCTCGTAGCCGATGCCTTGCAACGCCATGCCGATCTTCGGCAGCACGAGGTAGCGCGGGTGCTCGATCGAGAAGCCGTCGTATTCCTCGCGGCGCGGCGTGCGCTTGAACGCCACGTCCTTCGGCCGCGTCGAGAACGGCGGCACCCACGGCACCGGCGCGACGACGCGAATGTCGGCGTCGAACCGACGGCGGTAGTCGGCGAGGCGCTCCTTCACGAACACGCCGTGGCGCGGCATCGCGACGCCGGGGAACAGCGACGTCAGCGTCAGCAGCTTCACGAGCCGGCTCCGCCCGGCGCGCACCAGCGCGCGTGGAAGCGCGCGAACATCAGGGCGGTCCACAGTTCGCGCGAGCGATCGCGGACCTTGCTGCGCTCTTCCGCGACGTAGCGCGACAACGTCGCGAGGTCGAACCAGCCGCGCAACGGCGACGCGCTGCCGCACAACGCATCGAGTTCCGCCGCGAGCGGTCCGGCGAGCCACGCGCGCACCGGCAGGTCGAACCCGTGCTTGCGCCGATCGAGGATCTCGTCGGGCAGGCGGCCCCGCAGCACTTGCTTCAACAGCACCTTGCCCTCGCGCCCGCGCATCAGCAGACGCGGATGCAGCCGCGCCGCGTAGTCGACCAGCGGCCCGTCGAGGAACGGCACGCGCACTTCGAGAGAATGCGCCATCGACGCGCGATCCACCTTGACGAGGCAGTCGTCCGGCAACCACGTCTCGACGTCGAGCGCGCGCGCGCGCAGCAGCGGATCGGTCAGCTTCCGGCGTTCGTCGATCGCACGGAAGCGGTCCACCGCGCGCCAGCCGTCGGTCGAGCGCAGCACGTCGCGGTCGACGAACTCCTCGACGTCCTCCGGCTTCACGCGCGACACGGACCTGCAGTACGCGTCGACGGGATCGAGCCCGAGGTTCATCAGCGTGGTCTTGAAGCGCAACGGCCGCGGCAGCGTGTCCGCCTTCGGCCATGCGCGGCCGAGCGGCGCGATCACGCCGCGCACGAACGCGCGCGGCAGCAGCGAGCGCGCCCGATTCTCGAGCACGTCGAACGCGTAGCGCCGATACCCGCCGAACATCTCGTCGCCGCCGTCGCCCGACAGCGCGACGGTCACGTGCCGGCGCGCCGCCTGACACAGCAGGTACGTCGGCACGTTCGACGGATCGGCGTGCGGCTCGTCGTAGTGGAACGCGAGCTTGTCGAGCACCGACGGATCGGGATGGACGACCTCTTCGTGCGGATCGATGCCCAGCGACCGAGCGACGACGTGCGCCGCGTCGCGCTCGTCGAAGCGCGCGTCGTCGAAGCCGACGGTGATCGCGTCGATCGACGTGCCCTGCGCCTCGACCATGCCGAGCGCGACCGCGGACGAGTCGATGCCGCCCGACAGGAAGCAGCCGAGCGGCACCTCCGAGATCAATTGGCTCGTGACCGCGTCGCGCAGCAGCTCGCGGACGTCCGCGCGCGCGCGATCGCCGTCGGTCGACGTCGCGTCGAACGCGACGTCGAAGTACCGCTCGATCGTGACGTCCGCGTTCGTCACCGTCGCGAAGTGCCCGGGCCGGACCTTCTCGATCCCGGCGAAGATCGTGTGCGGCGCCGGGACGTAGCCGAGCGCGACGAACTCGACGAACGCTCGCGGGTCGATGCGTCGCGACACGTCGGGGTCGACGAGCAGCGACTTGAGTTCGGACGCGAACGCGATGCCGTCGCGACTGCGCAGCAGATGCAGCGGCTTGATGCCCATGCGGTCGCGGGCCAGCACGACGACGTCGCGCTTCGTGTCGTGGATCGCGAACGCGAACATGCCGTTCAGCCGCTCGCAGATGCCGCGCGCGCCCCACTCCTCGTAGCCGTGGAGCACCGTTTCGGTGTCGCCGGCCGTCGTGAAGCGATGGCCCTTCGCGACCAGTTGGGCCCGCAGGTCCTTGAAGTTGTAGATCTCGCCGTTGAACACGATCGAGATCGTGCCGTCCTCGTTGTGGATCGGCTGGTTCGAGCCCGCGCGATCGATGATCGCGAGGCGGCGGAACGCGAACCCGACGCGACCGCGCTCGTGGAACCCGTCGGCGTCCGGTCCGCGATGGAACATCGCGGCCGCCATCGCGCGCAGACGGCCGGCGTCGACGCGGGCTGCGCTCGAGAAGTGGACGATGCCTGCGATTCCGCACATGCGACGGGGATCCTATCGGTGTGCCGGCGCGGTCAGCGCGGCGTACAGGAGCTGATAGGCCTCGATCATCCGGTCGAGACCGAACGCGCGCGCGTAACGAGTTCGTCCCGCGGCTCCGAAACGCTCGCGCAGCGTCCCGTCGCTCGCCAGTCGCTCGATCCCGGCCGCCAGCGCGGCCGGATCCGCCGCCGGCACCAACAGGCCGTTCACGCCGTCCTCGACGACGTCGCCGTTGCCGCCGACCTTCGTCGCGACGATCGGCACGCCGCGCGCGATCGCTTCGACCAGCGCGATCGACAAGCCCTCGCTGCGACTCGACATGACCAGCGCGTCGCACGCGCGCAGCAGCACGTCGACGTCCCGCCGATAGCCCGGGAGCACGACGTCGGCGCCGAGGCCGAGCGCGTCGCGGCGCTGTTCGAGCGAAGCCCGCAGCGGCCCGTCCCCGGCGACCAGGACCAGCGGTCGCCGAGCCGGTTCGATGCGAGCCAGCGCGTCGAGCAGCGTCTCGTGGTCCTTGACCGGGGTCAGGTGACCGACCGCGAGCACGAGCGTCCGACCGATCGCCGCGGGGAACTCGGCCTCGACGCGCGCTCGGGCCGTCTTCGCCGACGGCTCGAGCGCGGGCGGTGCGACACCGTTCACGATCACCGACGTCCGCGTCGGCGGGAAGCGCTCGGTCGCGACGATCGCGTCGCGCACCGCACTGCAGACCGCGACGGTGTGATCGACGCGGCGCGCGAGCACGGCATGCAGCAACCGCACCCGCAGCTTCTCCGGGAAGCTGCGATCGTGCTCGGTGTAGAGCATGCGCGTGCCCGCGAGCTTGCTCTTCGCCAGCACGCCGTAGAACAACGCCGTGCGGTTGTGGGCGTGGACGACGTCCGCACCCAGCTCGGCGAATCGGCGCGCCAGGCGTCCGGGCAAGCTCCGATCGAGTCCCGGCCGGCGCGGTTCGTGGACGACCGCGAAGCCGTCCTTCGCCAACGCGTCGCCCAGCACACCGACCGCGTCGAAGCAGACGAACGACGCGGTGAACCGCTCGCGGTCCAGGCCGCGCGCCAGGGCGTCGACCATCGATTGGATGCCGCCGAGGCCGAGGTCCGCGACCAGGAACACGACGCGGCGAGCGGCGGTCCGGCTCACGAGGCGCCTCGCGCGAGCCACGGATCGCCGTCGGAGATCGACAGCTCGGCCGGCCCGGAGCGACGCCCCGCCGGCAGCTTCACCTTCGCGAGCTCTTGGCGTGCCAGCACGCCGTGCGCGATCGCGATCGCGACGAGCTGATAGAAGTAGTCGAAGTGCGCGCGGTTCAGGAACATCGCGCCGACGACGAACCCGATCATGCTGACCTCGATCAGCGTCGCGTATTCGTAGGTCCACGGCGGCCCGTCGCGGACGCGCGCCTGCCGCGCGATGCGCCGCATCGAGATCACCGTCGTGACGATCAGCGTGAAGAAGCCGAAGAACGCGATCGAGCCCGACTCGGCCCAGATCTGCAAGTACGAGTTGTGCGCGACGCGCGCGGTCGTCGGCAGCACGTTCGGGTCGTACTTCTCGTACTCGCTGACGAAGTTCGCGAAGCCGACGCCGAACACGGGCTTCGCCTTGATCATCTCCCACGCGACGCCCCACGCGTGCAGGCGGCCCTGCGCGGACGCGTCGGTCTGCGCGGCGGTGGCGATGCCGAAGATGCGGTCCCGGTAGTCGTCGGGGATCAGCGCGAAGAACAGCGCGGCGCCGAGCACGCCGGTCGCGATGCCGAGCGACTTGTAGCGCGACTTCAGCACCATGACGCCGGTGACGGCCGCCATCGCGAGGAACCCGCCGCGGGAGCCGGTCAGCACGATCGTCATGATCGTCATGACGAACGCGACGCGCAGGAACAGCCTCATGCGCCGGTTCGTCTCGGTGCGCGCCATGTAGAACAGGAACGGCAGGTTCATGCACATCGCGAGCGAGAAGTCGTTGTTGTCGAGCAACAACCCGCCCGGACCGCGGATGATCTGCGCGTCCGACGCGACGAGGCCGAAGATGCCGCCCTTCACGCCGTAGAACGCGAACGACAGCGTGATGACGAGCAGGATCTGCCGCAGCCGCTGGAAGCTGTCGATCTGCGCCGTCGTGAACAACGCGATCAGGATGACCTTCAGGTACTCGAGGTACTTGGGCGTGACGCTGTACGCCTTCATCGGCGCGATCACGTAGGACATCGAGACGGCGAGCGCCATCGCGATCATGATCCAGTTGCGGACGTTCTTGCGCATGAACGGGCGCGTGTCGAACATCACCCAGCCGAGGAACATCGTCACGGCGACGAGCATCGAGAAGCGGAAGTCGCGCGCCGGTCCCCACGACAGGTCGGGCGCTCGCATGTACGCGAGCCACGAGAACAGCAGCAGTCCGTAGAACGGCCGGATGAACGCGAACGGCAGCAAGCCGAACACCACGGCGAAGACCACGACATCACGCATCGCGGTCCTCCATCACTCGTCCGCGCCGCACGCGGACAGCATCGTGGCTTCGAGACGCGTGGCGAGGTTCTCGTAGCGGAACGCGCCGATGCCGGAAGTCTCGACGTCGGCCGTCGCGTCCGGAGCCGCGAACGAACGCAGCGCCGCCAGCACGGAGTTCGGGTCGTCGGGATCCGCGAGCAGACAATGCACGTCGGCCTGGGCGAGCGTGCGCGCGATCGCGCCGCCGGACTTGGCGAGCACGACCATCGGCCGACGCGCGGCGAGGTACTCGAACAGCTTCGCCGGGACTTGCACTTCGGGTCGCTCTCCGGACACTCCGAGCAGCAGCAGACCGTCCGCTCGCTGCAGACATTCGAACGCTTCGGCGTGACCGACCGCGGGCCGGATCTCGAACGCGTCGGCGACGCCGAGGGAGCGCGCGCGCTCGAGCAGCGCCGGCGCGTTCTCGACTCCGCCGAGCTGGACGATGCGGAGCTCGCGCGCGAGTTGGGGCGACTCGACGCGGAAGCGTCGCAGCGCCTCGAGCAGCGCGTGCGGTGAACGTCGGCCGTAGATGGTACCGGCGTGCAACAGCGATCGCTTGCCGTTGCGCACGACCGTCGGCGCGGCGCGCTCCAGCAGATCCGGGTCGATGCCGTTCGTGATCGTCGTGAAGTTCGATTGGTCCGGATAGCGCGCGCGATAGCCGGCTTCGGCGAGCTCGGTGTTGAGGACGACCGTGTGCGCGCGCTTCACGACCGCGGCCTCGAGGGCTTCGTCGATCGCGCGCAGGCTCGCGAACGGACGCACGTTGAACGGATTCGTCGCCCACGGATCGCGGAGGTCGACGATCCACGGCAGGTCGAGCACGCGATGCAGCGCCAGCCCGACGACGTGCGCGGAGAACGGCGGCGCGGTCGTGTACAGCACGTCGGCGCGGACGCGGCGCGCGACGGCGATCCCGCGCAGCAGCGCCGGCACGATCCACGACGCGTACCGATCGGGGACGTCGAACAGGCGCGACACGTAGTCGAGCGCGCGGTCCACCGTCCGTTTCGGCGCCGACGCGGCGGACCCCGGCCCGTTCGCTCCGGTCGCCGTCGCCGCGCCGTTGCCCCGCCAGCGCGCGAGCAACGCGAACGGATCGACGTGCGGTGCGCGGACGACGTCGACGCCGGCCGGGATCTTCGCCGTCAGCGACGCGTCGACCTTGAAGTCCCCGCCGCTCGTCGTGACGACGCCGACGCGATGGCCGCGCCGCGCGAGTTCGCGGACGAAGTTCGACGTCCGATGCGTCCCGGCCGCGGACAGCGGCGGGAAGTGGAACGCGACGACGAGGATGCCGAGGGGTTGCGGTACCAAGCGGCGGGCCGACCGGGAGGATGAACGCGGAACTCGAACGGGGATGACGCACGCAGGAGACGAACGCGGAAAACGATAGACACCGTCGGCCCCAAACCGCAGGGCCGAAAGGGTTTTCGGCCTAGCGAGCCGCGCGGCTTGATGCGGCTTCGCGCAGCAGTTCATCCAATCTCGACAACCGCGAGTCCCACGTGCTCGCCTCGAGGACGAACGCTCTCCCGTCGGCGCCGAGGCGGTCCGCGAGCGGGGGCGTCGCCAGCAGCTTCACGACCGCGTCGGCCAGTTCCTCCGGGGTCGCCGCGGCGACCGTCCCCCGCGAGCCGGGGATCCCCTCGAGCGCTGCCGGCGTCGCGACGACCGGCGTCCCGCACGCGAGGGCTTCCAGGACCTTGTTCTGGATCCCCCGCGCCACTTGCAGCGGTGCGACGGCGACCCGCGCGCGTTGCAGCCACGGCTGGACGCGTTCCACGCGCCCCGTGACCTCGATGCCGTCCCGTTCCGCGAGCGCTCGGACCGCGGGCCCGGGATTCGACCCGACGATCGAGAAGCGCGCCTGCGGCACGCGCTCCCGGATGCGCGGCCACGCTTCGGTGGCGAACCACAGCACCGCGTCGGCGTTGGCGCGATAGTCCATCGCGCCGGAGAACACGACGAGCGGCTCGCGCGCGACCGCCGGATCCGGCCGGAACACCTCGGTGTCGGTGCCGTTCGGGACGAGTTCGAGCCGGCGCGGCGTTGCGAACGCGCGCAGCGCCTCGACCTCGCGTTGTGCGCAGACGACCGTCGCGTAGGCGCTCGCGCTGGTCCGCGCTTCCAGCGCCGCCATGCGCGCGCCCTCGATCGCGTAGATCCAGCGCCGCGGCGACCACGGCGCCTGCGAGCGCGCGTACGCGGTCCACTTCGACGAATCGACGTCGACGAAGTCGAGCACCGCCGGCACGCCGCACGACAGCGCCAGCCGAGCGTGCGCCGACGAGAACACGAGCACGGCGTCGTACCGCGTCGTGGCGATCGCTTCACGGAACGCGGCGCGGAAGCTCGCCGGCGTGAACCACGCCTCCGTCGCCGAACGGCCGACTGCGATCGACGCCATCGCCCGCAGCGCGGCCGGCACTCGCGGCAGTTCGACGATCGTCGCGCGACGCACCATCGCCGACACCGTCGCCACGTGACGCCGGTCGGCCGGATCGTCCAGCGTCGTGATCAGGTCGACGTCGTGCCGCGCAGCCAGCCAGCGCAGCTCGTGGTACGAGCGGATCTTGTCGCCCTTGTCGGGCGGATACGGGATCCGGTGGCAGAGGAACAACAGCTTCAAGGCGTACGCCTCGAGCGTCCGGTCATTTGAGCGACGCGCGGACGCCGTCGACGGCTTTGCGGAAGCCGGGCGGCAACCGTTCCGGATGTTCCGAGACGATCCAGACGAACGCGCCGATCGAGATGATGACGAGCACCGCGCCGACGACTTGCGCCATCGCGACCAGCTTCTCGCGACGCACTTCGGCCGTCGTGCGGATCGAATCGATCGCGCCGAGCACCGGCAGGCGGAGCACTTGCGCGACTTCGTCCGGCGCGGAGAAGCTCGTGCGCATCATTTCGGACACGAGCGCGAACGCGAGACCGATGCCGATGCCGAGCAGCAATCCGATCAGCCCGAACACCGGCTTCGGCAATCCGGTCGGCTTCTTCGCCTCGACCGGTTCTTCGAGCACCGAGTACGCGCCGGCCTTCTCGAGGGCGTCCTCGGCGTTGCCGAGCGTCAGCGCGCTGCGTCGCTCGATGAACTCGACCTTGTCGCGCACCGGCTGGATCGCCGTCGTCGCTTCGTTCAGCGCCGCCTGCGCTTGGTCGACGTCGTTCTGCAACTGACGCCGCTGCGCGATCAGGCTCGGCAGCGTGTCGAGCTCGGCTTGGATGTCGACGAGCTGCTGTTCGACGTCGAGCAGGCGCTTGCGCTCCGCTTCGAGTTCGGCGCTCGCCTCGTCGAGCGACTTGCGCTGCTCGTGCCACGCCGGGTTGACGTTCACCGTCTTCTCGGACGTCGAGTAGCGCTTGTCCTTCAAGGCCGCGAGCTTCTTCTGCGCCTCTTCGAGCCGCGACTTCTGCTGCTTGACCTTGACGTGCTTCGGGCTCTTGCCCGACTTGATCAGAGCGTCGTACTCGGCTTGCTCGGTCGCGGCGGCGTTCAGAGCCTGCTGGAACTCGGGGTTCTCGATCTCGGTCGCCGAGGTTTGCAGCGTCTTCGGCACCGACGCCAGGCTCGTTTCGATCGACGTCACCTTGCCGATCAGCGCCTCGACGTTCGCTCGGGCGATCGCACGCGACTGCAGCAACGCGGTCTTCAGCGCGATCTGTTCGTTGGCGTCGGTCAGCAGCGGCAGGCGGTTCTGCGACTCGAACTTCTGCAGCGAGTTGTTCGCGCTCTGGTACGCCAGCACGCGCTCTTGCAGGATCTTCTCGAAGTCGTCGCGCTGCTTGCGCCAGTAGCGTCGATGTTCGTCGTCGCGGCGGTTGATCCAGTTCTTGCGCGCCTTCTTGACGAAGTCGCGCGCCTTGATCGGGTCGTCCCACGTGAACGTCAGCTCGACCAGCAGCTCGCCGGCCGGGTCGGTGCTCATCGCGACCTTGAAGTACTCCTTCTCCTGGATCTTGTGGATCAGGTCGGAGATCTTCGTCGGGTCGTCCTTGATGCGCGCGTACTCGAGCCATTCGCATTCGCGCAGCACGTCGTGGATCCACTGGAACGACAGCAGCTCGTTCTCGAGCGTCTGTTCCTTCTGGATCAGCGGCTTCTCGGAGATCGCGCGCAACAGGCGCGAATCGTCGATCAGCTCACGCTGACGCAGGAGCAGCAGCGTCCGCGACTCGTACATGTCGGGGACGAACGTCGCGACCAGCGCGCCGAGCGACAAGCCGAACAGGCCGAGCAGCAGGATGCGCAGACGGTTGCGCGCAGCCGCCGCGAGCAGGCGCTTCACCTGCGCGCCGGCGTCGACCTCGGGACCCGTCGATGAACCTTGACCGTCGACCACGTCGGCTCCTGCTCAGTTGCCTTGCGGTTCGTTGAAGCCGCCGGGGACACCGCCGACTCCGCCGCCGCCGTACTGGTTGAAGCCGTTGTTGAAGCCGAAGTTGCCGCCACCGTTCCCGGTGTCGTCGACGAGCGACTCGTAGTTCGTCTTCGTCGAACGCAAGCTCGAGAACAACTGCGTCACCGGTTGGATCGGCGCCAGCAGGATCTGGACGAAGTTGCGGACGATGCCCGCGAAGTTCGGGTTGACGACGATGATGTCGTCCTCGCGCACCAGCACGTTGTCCGACGAGTCGCCGTGCTCGAGCATCTTGCGCAGGTCGACCGGGATGATCAGCGGGTGCTTCGGATCCGAGCGGATCACGTAGATGTCGTCGAGGTCGGCGGTCAGCGGCAGTTGGAACTTCGCGACCGCGTCCCAGACCGTCGTGTCGCCTTCGAACAACTTCTCGCCCGGCGTGACCTCGCCGCGCATGAAGTACCGCTTCGAGCGGATCTCGTTCGGGAACACGAACAGTTCGAGGTCGGTGTAGTAGTCCGAGTAGCGCTGCTTCAGCGTCTCGGCGATCTCGGCCGGAGCGAACCCGGCGACGAACACCTCGCCGATCAGCGCGACGTCGATCACGCCGTCCATGCGGACTTTGTAGGTGCCGTTCAACTCGGCGTCGGTCGGGCAACTGACCTGGACCGAGTCGTTGATGCCGACGGTCAGCACCTCGTTCGAGTCGCCGACGTACTTGCGACCGAACCCACGCTGGTTCAGCGTCTGCAGAATGCGCGCGTCGTCGTACGAGCGGCACGAGCAACACATCGCGGCGAGCACGAGGAGAAGGACCGGCGTTCTCATAGGCGTATCAATTCTGGACTTCCGTTCGCTCGGGGCGTCACACGCGATGGCGAATTGTCGGGCGCGCTCGCGCGACAGCTTGAGTCGTTCCTGCTCATTCTTGCCCTGAGTCGGCCGGGATTTCGAGTCGCGGGATTGTAAGTACCGCCCCTCGCGATCGGTGTCAGCGTCCCGAGTACATCGATTCGTAGTACTTGCGGTACTCGCCGCCCTTGACCCGCTCCCACCACGTCCGGTTGTCGAGGTACCAGCGGATCGTTTCGCCGAGTCCGACCTCGAACGTGCGCGACGGTTCCCAGCCGAGCTCGGCCTTGATGCGACTCGCGTCGATCGCGTAGCGGCGGTCGTGTCCCGGGCGGTCGGTGACGAACTTGATCAGGCTCTCGGGCTTGCCGAGGTGCTTCAGCAGCAGTTTCACGACCTCGATGTTCGCGACCTCGTTGTTGCCGCCGATGTTGTAGACCTCGCCGACCTTGCCGAGCTCGAGCACGGTCAGGATCGCGGCGCAGTGGTCCTCGACGTGCAGCCAGTCGCGGACGTTCGAACCGTCGCCGTAGACCGGCAGCTGCTTGTCCTCGAGCGCGTTCGAGATCATCAGCGGGATCAACTTCTCGGGGAACTGGTACGGCCCGTAGTTGTTCGAGCAGCGCGTCACCAGCGCCGGGAAGCCGAACGTGTGCTGGTACGCGAGCACCAGGTGGTCGGCGCCGGCCTTGCTCGCCGAGTACGGCGAGTTCGGATGCAGCGGCGTCGTCTCCGTGAAGTACCCGGTCGGGCCGAGCGAGCCGTAGACCTCGTCGGTCGACACCTGCAGGAAGCGCTCGACGCCGTGCTCCTTCGCGCGATCGAGCAGCACCTGCGTGCCGAGCACGTTCGTCCGCACGAAGATCCCCGGATCGACGATCGAGCGATCGACGTGGGACTCGGCGGCGAAGTTGACGACGAGGTTCGGCCGATGCGCGGCGAACACGCGCTCCATCGCGTCGGCGTCGGCGATGTCCGCCTTCTCGAACGCGTAGCGCGGATCACGGTCGACGCCCGTGAGGTTCTCGAGGTTGCCGGCGTACGTCAACGCGTCGACGTTCACGACCTTGAAGTCGCGCGTCCGCGCCAACACGAGTCGCACGTAGTTCGACCCG
>JAEUIB010000100.1 GCA_016795255.1 Planctomycetota bacterium | reverse complement strand
GGACGCTCGAGCACGTCCGTCGCGCCCGACGGCCAGCGGATCGTCGCGCGATCCACGACCGTCGTGTCCCCGAGTCCGAAATGCACGCGTCGGTCGTTCTGCGACGCGAAGCCCGAACCCGCGGCGACGACCTGCACCTGCCGGTGGCCGGCGAACTCGAGTTCGACCGCGGCGCCGATCGCGCTGCGGTTGCTGCGCGTGCCGGTGAGCGCGAATTGGATCCAATGCGCGCCGGGAGCGAGCTCCGAGCGGTAGACGAGCGCGCGCGCCGACTGGTTCGCGACGATGACGTCGAGCTGCCCGCGGTTGCCGAGATCGGCGAACGCGACGGCGCGACCGTCCAGCGTGTCGGTCACGCCGGTCTGCGCGGCGACGTCGGTGAACGTCCGGCGGCCGCTCTTGCGCAGCGGCGTGTTGATCAGCACGCGCGAGACTTCGTAGCCGGACAGCGAGCGATTGCCGATCGCCGGCCACGCGGTCGCGTCCTCGAACAGATCGCCGACCGCGCTCGAGACCTTGCCCATCGCGTACCAGTAGTCGAGCTTCGGATCGGCCGAGATGAACCCGTTGACGACGAACAGGTCCTGCCAGCCGTCGTTGTTCAGATCGCCGAACTGCGCGCCCCAGGCCCACCCGCAGTTCTCGGCGACGCCGCTCGCGATGTTCTCGAAGCGCCCGTCCTCGCCGAGCATGTTCTTGCGCAGGTTGTTGCCCTGGATCAGGTAGCCGGTCCGCGTGATGTTCGTGACGAACACGCCGAGCTTGCCGCAATTGTCGATGTCGCCGACCGCGACCGACATGCCGCTCTTGCTGTCTTCGTCGAGGCCGATGTCGTTCGCGCGTTCGAAGCGCGCTCCGTCCTGGTTCAGGAACAGCTCTTCGGGACCGTAGTCGTTCGCGAGATAGAGGTCCTGGAACCCGTTGCCGTCGAAGTCGGCCGCGGCGATCGCGAACGTCCAGCGCGTGCTGTCGACGCCGGCGCTCGCCGTCACGTCCGTGAACTTGCCGCCGCCGAGGTTCTTGAACAGCACGTTGTGCCCGGCGTTGTCGGCGAACTCGAAGCTCGACTGCATGATGCGCGTCGTCTTCAGGTCCCACAGCACGTGCTCTTCGCGGAAGTACCCGCCGACGTAGAGGTCGAGCAAGCCGTCGCGGTCGTAGTCGAGGAACGCGGCCGAGTTGGCGTTGATCCAGCGCTCGAGACCGGAGTCCTTCGAGACGTCGACGAAGCGACGGTGCGCGTCGTTCAGGAACAGTTGGGGATGACCCCACTTGTAGACCAACAGGTCCTCGTCGCCGTCGTTGTCGACGTCGGCGAACAGCGCGCCCATCGCCGCGCCGCGTTCGCGCGAGTTCAGGCGGTCGATGCCCCACTCGGCCGCGACGTCCTCGAAGGTGCCGTCCTGCCGATTGCGGAACAGCGCGCTGCGCGCGTCGAAGCCGCTCGTCGTCATCAGCACGTCCGGCCAGCCGTCGCCGTCGACGTCGCCGACCGCCGTCGCCGCGCCGACGCCGCTGACGTGCGGTTCGATCGGACCGAGCTTCGGGTCGACGGCGACCTTCTCGTGCGTGAACCGGATCCCGATCTCGTCGGCGACCTCTTCGAAGCGCAGGCCGAACGCGCCGGCGGCGGTCGCGGGGCGTCCGCCGACGTGCTCCTGCCACGCGGCGTATCCGAGTGCGGCGACGAAGGCCGCGGTGACGAACGCGTGGCGCAGGTTCGGCATGGTCTGGCGGCTCCGGGAACGGCGCAGCGGCGCCGGAGGGGCGCCATTGTGCCCGTTCGGCGGTGCCGGTGGCGAGCCTGGAAAAAACGTCGTCGTGGCGCGCCGCTCGTTCGACCCTCGGGCCTACGATGCCCGCCTCGTCGTCCAATCGCTGCTCGACGGCGTGGACTGCCACGAACTCGACCGCCTCGACGGTTTCGACCAGGAGATGCACGTGCGTCCGATCGCTCGCTTCGCGTTGGTGTCCGCGGTGCTCGTTCCGGCTTGGTGTGCGTCGAGTGCGTTCGGCGCCGAGGATCCCGCCGAGTGGACGAAGACCCCGAGTGGCCTCGAGTACCGGGTCGTCGGGCGCGGACCGGACGGTCCGTCGCCGACCGTCGATTCGGGCGTCCGTGTGCACTACTCCGGCAAGCTCGAGGACGGCCGCGTGTTCGACTCGTCGCGGATCCGCGGCGCACCCGCCGAGTTCTCGGTCAGCGGAGTCATCAAGGGTTGGACCGAAGGCCTGCAGCTGATGCACGCCGGCGACCGCTTCGAGTTCCGCATCCCGCCGGATCTCGGCTACGGCGCGCGCGGCGCCGGCAACGTCATTCCGCCGAACTCGACGCTGTTGTTCGAGGTCGAGCTGTTCGAGATCGTGCCGCCGTTCCAGCACGTCGCACTCGACGAGGCCAAGGCGAAGTCGACCGAGTCCGGCCTGAAGTACGAGATCGTCGAGGCCGGCACCGGCGACGCGCTGACCGATCAGGCGATGGAGCTGCGTTTCGCGTTGTTCGACGAGAGCGGCAAGGTGCTGACGTCGTCGCTGCGCGAGGGCCAGATCCTCGGCCGCGGCGCCGAAGTCGCGGAGCGCATGGGTGGGTCGATGTTCCGCGAGCTCCCCGACCTGATGCGCGTCGGGACGAAGCTGCGGTGCGTCGCGCCGGCGAGCATGGCGTTCCACGATCCGACCCGGGTCGGCATGCAGGCCGACACGCCGACGCATTGGGAAATCACCGCGACGCGCGGCGTCAAGATCCCGGCCTTCGTCGCGCCGGACGAGTCGAAGCTGACGACGACCGAGAGCGGCTTGAAGTACCAGGTGTTGTCGCGTGGTTCCGACCCGAACGCGAAGCAGGCGAAGGCGGGCGACGGAGTCGCCGTCGACTACGCCGGGTGGCTGATGGACGGGACGCCGTTCGACTCGTCCTACTCGCGCGGTACGCGCTTCGTGACCGAGCTGAAGAAGGGCGGTCTGATCGACGGTTGGATCGAAGGCATGCAGTTGATGAAGGAAGGCGACCGCTTCCTGTTCGTCGTGCCGCCGACGCTCGGGTACGGGGCCGGCGGCTCGCCGCCGAAGATCCCGGGCGACGCGACGCTCGTGTTCGTCATCGAGCTGCACAAGATCCCCTGACCGCCGACCGGCCCGTCGAGGCGCCTCGAATCGAGTTCAAGTTCACGTGCCGGATGCGTGCGCCCGACGAAGCGGGTGAAATTCCGCGGATTTAGTCTCCGAATCGGGGCGGAGTTCGCGCTCTTGCAGCCGAGTCGACTGGTTCCGGCTGACAACGGCATTTGTTCTCGTGGCGGAGTGGATGCCGCGGGGTAGGGGCGCGTGATCTAGGCCGCGCGCTGAAGAGGAGACGCTGTCGGAGCCGGTTGACTCACTTTGCGCCGACGACACCCGTTGCCGACGGGGCCGGCGCTGGATCGACCAAGCGCGCCCGGAAGCGAACGGGATCGACCTCGGCGAGCCAAGCTTTCGGGCCCCCCTGCTCCTCGACGATGTTTCCCGCGCGAAACACGCGGACGAGCTGCTTGCACCGGTCGAGCGCTCCCGCGGGTGCGAATTGGCCTCGCAGGACCAGCGTGTCGAAGTACTCGAGCAGGAACGCGCGCGCGGAGTCCGCGTCGGCCGAGCCGCCGCCGAAGATCCACGGATCGCGCAGTGCTCCGCGACCGATCATCACGAACGTCGCGCCGGTGCGGGATCGCATGCGCTCGATGTCGGCGTGGGTCTCCACGCCGCCGTTGCCGCAGACGGGGATGGAGACGGCTCGAACCGCGCGCTCGATGCGCCGCCAATCGACGGCGTCGTCGCGGTAACCCTCGGCCCGCGTACGGCAGTGCACGGTCAGCATCGACGCTCCGCCGTCCGCGGCCGCCTTCGCGACGTCCTCGAGGCCTCGATCGTCGTCGTACCCCGCACGGATCTTCGCGGTGACGGGGACCCTGCCGTCGACGCCACGGACCGCGGCCCGGACGAGGTCCGTGACGCGAGCCGGAGTCCGTAGCAGCGCGGAGCCCGCGCACGTCGACAGCGCTCCGCGCGCCGGACAACCGAAGTTCAGGTCCAGCACCGCGACGTCGAGGTCCGCCGCGTTCGCGGCGCTCGCTTCGATCGCAGCGGGATCACTGCCCATCAATTGCAGGCCGATCGGCCGCGGACCGAACGACTGCGGGTCGATCGACGGCGGGCCGAACGGTGTCGGCCGCGCGCTCGGACCGAGGTGACGCCGCAGCACCGTGCGCGGGACCGGGTGGTCGACGACGCGGACGAACTCGGTGAACGCTCCGCCGAGGTGGGTCGGCGGGTTGCGGGCCAGCACGAGGTCGCGGAAGCACGGCTCCGTGACCCCTTCCATCGGGGCGAGGAGAGCCGGAGCGGTGAACGGCAGCGGTCGACGCATGCCCGGATCCTGACGTCGAAACCGGCTTTCGGGAAGCGCGGGCCCGATGGCGGCGCGCCTGCGCACGTTCTTCGCGATGGGCTGTTATGTTCCGCCCGTTCGCGCATCTCCGTCGGCAGGGGCGGCGGAGTCGACCGTGCGGCTCGCGTTCGTCGCGGCGTCGCCGTCCAGCAGGAGGAACCGCGCGGGTGAAGGCATCGATCGATCGGCGACCTTCGACGACGCGGCGCGGTGCGCTCCGGGACGACACCCGGGACGGGATCCTGAGGCGGATCCGTGCGCTGAACGCGCGGTTCCGCGAAGCCGGGAGTCCGCTCCGTGTCCCTCGTCCGCGGGCGGGGATCGATGCCGATCGCGAGCGCGTGTCGCGCGCGCTGATGGTCGTCGTCCGCGAAGAACGCGCCGGCGACGCGATCGAGCTGCTCTACCTGCTGAACCACCGCGTCCTGCTCGCGTTCTGCCGCGCGAAGGCGCGGTCGTTGTCGTCGCGCACCGATGCGGACGACGCGGTGGACGAGACGTTCCTGACGCTGATGACGAAGGCGTCGATGTTCCGGCCGACCGCGAACTCGAGCTTCACCGGGTGGATGTTCGTCATCGCGGCGAACATCCTGCGGCAGTGGCAACGCAAGCGACGCAACGACCCCGACGTCGACGTCGCGTGCGTCCGCGAGCCGGAGGCCGCCGGCGCCGAACCGTGGGCGCTCGTCACCGCGAACGAAGTCCGCGACGCGCACGAGCGAGCGCTCGACCTCGTCGTGCGGCTCGCCGCGGCAGGACTCTCCCGCCTGCCGCCGAGTTGGCGCCACGCGCTCGAGATGCGCGAGAGCGACGGACTCTCGTACCGCGAGATCGGCGCCGCGCTCGATCTGTCGCCCAATCACGCCGGGATGGTCATCCGGCGCGCTCGACTCAAAGTGTTGAACGTCGTCGCCGCCGCGCTGCGCGGCGAGACGAGGAGGTCGTCGTGAAGTCCCGCCAGAACGCTCGCTCCGGTTCCGCTGCGTCGCACTCCGCGCGTGCTCGTCGGCGTTGCGCCGCGATCGTCGCCGCGCTGTCCGCTTACGTGGACGGCGAAGTCGACGCGCAGCTCGAGGCTCGCATCGAAGCGCATCTGCCGCGCTGTCCGAAATGTTCGCGCGCGCTCTGCACGCTCGTCGTCGTCGCCGACGCCGTCGATCGCGCGCGCCTGCGCGTCGCGGACCCGGGGATCGACGAGAGCTTCCGCCGCTTCACCGCGATCGTGCGTCGCACGGGATGGGAGCGAACTCCAGCCGCACGGCGTGATGCCGCGCCGGCGAAGTCCACGGTCAAGCGGGCTCGGACTCCGGCGCACCGCAGCGGGCGAACGCCGCACGGACGTCGTCGGGCACGGCCGTCGACGTGAACGTGCGCATGTCGACCGCGACGGTGTCGGCGACGCACCGCGCGAGTCGCCGGCCGGTCGCGCGATCGGAGAACGTGTAGCGCCACTGCGTCGACTTCGTGCCGACCTTCAGGACCTCGACGAGCGCGACCACTTTCATCCCGTATTGGAACGGCGACTCGAACGTCGCGTCGACGTGTCCCATCGGGAATCCCAGGTGGCGGTCCGTGACGAGCGACGGGTACGGGATGCCGACGCCACGCTCGAAGAACTCCTCGAACGCGACGTGGCAGTAGTGGAAGATCACCGGGTAGTACGCGATGCCGGCGCGATCGCAGTCGCCGAAGCGCACCGTGAGTTCGGTTCGGAACGCCATCGCTCAAGCTCCCGCGCCGAGAGCGGCGCGCACCGCGTCCTCGACCATCGTCGCCATCACGTCGTAGAGGCGATCCCCTTCGGCCGCGGTCGCGCCCGCCGGGTCGCCGAAGTACGCGCGCGGTCCGCCGGCGGCGACGGCGTCGGTCGCGCCGGCCTTCATCCGTTCTGCGAGGTCGACGAAGTTCGGCGCGAGTGACGAGCGTTCGTCCTTCACCAACTCCGGGGCCGCGGCGAGGACCAGTGAAGTCTCGAAGCCGCCGGCGTGTCCGCCGCCGCGACCGAACTCGTCGCCCAATTGCGCGACGGTCGGCGGCCGTCGCTGATCCGGGAACACCGCGATCCCGCGCCCCTGCGCCGTGATGCGTCGCGCGCATTCCTTGAGCATGCGACCGTGCTCGGGCTCGAGGTGACCGTTCACGAGCGCGAGCACGCGGACTCCTTGGGCGAACACGGAGTCCGCGATCTCGTCGATCAAGGCTCCGACGGTCTCCGCGCGCACCGAGATCGTGCCGGCGAACGGACGGAGGAACTCGGTGACGGCGTACGGAACGGCCGGCAGCACGAGCGTGCCGATCCCGGTGCGCACGAGTTTCGTCGCCGCGCGCTGCGCCGTCGTCGTCGCGATGATCACGTCGGTCGCGAGCGGGAGGTGGGGGCCGTGAGCTTCGGTCGAACCGAGCGGCAGCAACGCCGCGCGCGTCGTCGCCGCGGCCGCGTCGACTTCGGCGGTCGTCGCGCGGGCGAGGTCGATCGGCCGCGTCACGCTCCCGCTCCGCCGGCGCAGTTCGTGCCGCCGCGCAGCAGCTTCTTCTCGCACTTGCCGCGATCGTTGCGCGGCAGCGCGTCGAGGAACGACACGCGGCGCGGGTACTTGTACGGCGCGAGCTTCGTCTTGACGAACGCCTGCAGTTCCTGCGCGAGCGCGGGCGATGCGGTCGTTCCGGCGTGGACGCAGACGAACGCCTCGGGCTTGACCAGGTCGTCCTCGGTGTAGCCGACGACCGCGACTTCGCGCACCGCCGGGTGCTGCAGCAAGCACGACTCGATCTCGAGCGGCGAGACGAAGATGCCGCCGACCTTCAGCATGTCGTCGGTCCGGCCCTCGTAGTGGAAGAAGCCTTCGGCATCGAGGCGGAACTGATCCGCCGTGACGACCCAGTCGCCGAGGAACGTCGCACGCGACTTCTCGCGCGCCGCGAAGTACTGCAGCGCGGCCGAGCCACCCTTGATCCACAGCGTGCCGGGTTCGCCGGGCGGCGCGTCCTTGCCGTCCGGGCCGACGAGCCGCGCTTCGTATCCCGGCACGAGCGTGCCCAGCGTGCCGGGGCGCACCTTGCCGGGGTAGTTCGAGATGAAGACGTGGAACATCTCGGCCGAGCCGATGCCGTCGAGGATCTCGACGCCGAAGCGATCGCGGAAGCGGTGGTACAGCTCGGGAGGCAGCGCCTCGCCGGCCGACGTCGCGTAGCGCATCTTGGCGAAGTCCTCGCGTCGCGCATCGTCCAGCGCGAGCAGGCCGTTCAGCGCCGTCGGCACCGCGCACAGCACCGTCGGCCCGAAGCGCCGGATCTGATCGAGGATCACTTCGGGCTTGCTCTTGTCTTGGAACAAGCCGACGCACGCGCCGGCGGCGAACGGGAACAGCAGGTTCGTTCCGGTCGCGTAGCCGAAGAACAGCTTCGGGACGCCGAGCGTGCGATCCGCCGGCGTCATGCGCAGCACGTCCTTCGCGTAGTGCTCGGCGTTGAACACGAAGTCGTGGTGGAAGTGGACCGCCGCCTTCGGCTTGCCGGTCGTGCCCGACGTGAACAACCAGACGGCGACGTCGTCCTTCCACGTGTCGGCGGCTTCGAGCCGATCGGACTGCGCGGCGTGCGCGATGCGCCAGTCGACGATCGCGGCGCGCGTGCCCGCCGGCGCCGCGGGGACGTGTTCGTGCTCGGTGACGATCAACGCGCGCAGGTAGCGCGCTTGGGTCAACACTTCGAACACGCGCGGCGCCGAATCGAGGTCGCACAGCGCGACCTTCGCGCGCGTGTAGTCGAGGTAGTACGCGTAGTCGTCGGCGGGCAGCAGCGGATTCACCGAGCACGCGACCGCGCCGATCTTGATCGCCGCGAGCCACGCGGCCACCCAATCGAGGCCGTCGCCGATCGCGAGCAGCACGCGCTGCTCCGGCTCGACGCCGAGATCCTGCAACAGACGTCCCGCGCGGTTCACGGCGGCGACGACCTGCGCGTAGTCGTATTCGCGCACGGATCCGTCGCGCCCTCGGCACCACAGCGCGCGCGTCGACGCGCGGCCCGCCTCGAGGTTGTGCTCGAGGAAGTAGCGCACCATGTTGAACCGGTCGGGCAACGTGAACGTCATCGTGACCGTCCTTGGTGGGGGGGGCGTCAGTACGCGGTCTTCGCGTTCATGTGCGCCGCATAGGCCTTCGTGTCGAGGATCGAACGGATCGCGTCGAGCGCGCGATCGAGCTCTTCGTCGGTGTTGTAGAAGTGCGCCGACATCCGCACGCCGGCGCCGGGCCGGAAATCGCAGAGGATCTCGCGGCGATTCAGTTCCTGCGTGACGGCTTTGCCGTGCGGGACGTCGAGCACGATCGTGCCGCCGCGCTTCGTCGCGTCGCGCGGCGACTTGACGACGAGGCCGAGATCGTCGGCCTTCGCGATCATGCGCTCGGTTTGACGGATCGAGTTCGCGCGGATCGCGTCGACGCCGACCTCGGCGACGATGCGATATCCCGTTTCGGCGGCGTACAGCGCCGGCACGCCCGGCGAACCGTGGAGGAAGCGGCGCATGTCGTTCGCGTAGTGGATCGGGCCGATCTCGAACTCGAACGGATGTTCGTGCGCGGCCCAGCCGGTGATCCGCGGCTCGAGCGTCGTGCGGTGGTCGTTGCGGACGTAGAGCCAGCCGGCGCCGGGACCGCCGATCAGCCACTTCACGGAGCCGCCGACCGCGAAGTCGACTCCCCATTCCTCGAGCCGCAACGGCACGGTGCCGGCCGATTGGTAGCAGTCGAGGACGACCTTCGCGCCGACCTCGTGCGCGCGCTTCGTAATCGCCTGCGCGTCCTGGATGAACGCCGAGCGGAACAACACGTGCGAGATCGGCACCAGCAGCGTGCGCTCGTCGATCGCGTCGAGGACCGCCTGCGTGTCGACGCCGATGCCGTCGTGGCTGCGGACCATCACGATCTCGGCGCCGGCGCGTCGATGCGCTTCGCTGACGTACATCACCGACGGGAAGTTCATGTCGGTGTAGACCAACTTGTTGCGCGGTGCTTCGAAGTCGAAGCACGAGTAGATCAGCGCGACCGCGACCGACACGTTCTGGTGCATGACGACCGAGCCCGGCGAGACGCCGAGGATCGGAGCCAGCAGATCACCGGTGGTCAGCGGTTTGTCCCACCAGCCCTCGGCCCACGCGCGGATCCCGCGGGTGTTCCACAAGTCGGCGTAGTCGTGCAGGCGGTCGAACGTGCCGCGCGGCATCGCGCCGAGCGAATGCGAGATCAAGTGCGTGCAGCGCTCGAGGATCGGGAACTCCTTGCGCCAAGCGGACAGGGGGGCAAGGCTCGGATTCATGCGCGGCGCTCCCGTCGTCGAAGGGCGAGGAGTTTAGCAGCCTGTTGAACAAGTCTGCCGGCACTCGGCCGGCGGCGACCGAGCAGGACTTCGTTGCACCTCCTCACCGGATCTCTCCGTCGATACGCCTCGTCGGTGCGCCTCGCCCAGCTCGGTCTCGCTCGCCCGACCGCTCGGCAGACTTGTTCAACAGGCGCTCACGGGTCGTCCAGCGCAGGGCGTCGTCCGCCGCGCGCGTTGACCGTTCCACGGGCCTGGGTTATCGTTCCCGCGGTCGTCGCCGCCCGATTCCCCGAACCTCGCGGGGGCCGCGCGACGTCCAACGCCCCGCTCCTCTCTCCCGACCCGTCCACACATCCAGGAGACGTCCCTCATGCTCAAGCTCACGGCGACCCTCGCCGCGCTCGGCCTTTTCGTCGGATCCGCGCTCGCGGCGCCGCCGACCGTCCTCACCACCACGCGGATCGCCGCTGGATTGTCGTCGCCGGTCTACGCGACCGCGTCGCCGGGCGACGAGACGCGCATCTTCATCGTCGAGCAGGCGGGTCGCATCAAGATCCTCAAGAACGGGTTGATCAATGCGACCGCGTTCCTCGACATCGCCACGCCGAAGGTCCTGTCCGGCGGTGAGCGTGGCCTGCTCGGCCTCGCGTTCCATCCGTCGTACGCGACGAACGGATTCTTCTTCGTCTACTACACGCGCAAGAGCGACGGCGCGCTCGTCGTCGAGCGCTACACGCGCCTGACCGACGACACGGCCGACGCGAACTCCGGCGTCGTGGTGTTCGGACCGGTCGCGCACCCGACCAACACGAACCACAACGGCGGCTGCATCCAGTTCGGCCCGGACGGATACCTCTACATCGGGACCGGCGACGGCGGCGGCGGCGGCGATTCGCCCTGCAACGCGCAGAAGGGCACGACCTACCTCGGCAAGATCGTCCGCATCGACGCCGACAACTGGACGGTTCCGCCGGCCACGAACCCGTTCGTGTCGCCGACCGACGGCATCCTCGATCTGATCTGGGCGACCGGTGTCCGCAATCCGTGGCGCTGGAGCTTCGACCGTGAGACCGGCGACCTGCACCTCGCCGACGTCGGGCAGAACGCCGTCGAGGAGATCAACTTCGTGCCGGCCGGCACCGGCTCGGGCGCGAACTTCGGCTGGAAGATCATGGAAGGCAACAACTGCTTCGGCACGGGCAACTGCCCGGTCGGCACGCCGGCCTGCAACGACCCGGTCTTCACCGATCCGATCCACACGTATCAGCACAATGCCGCCGGGGGCTTCTCGATCACGGGCGGCTACGTCTATCGCGGCTGCGCGATCCCGGACCTCAAGGGCACGTACTTCTTCGCCGACTACGTGTCGAACAAGATCTGGTCGTACAAGGTCGTCGGTGGTGCGGTGACCGCATTGACGGTTCGGACGACCGAGCTCGATCCGCCGGGCACTCTCGCGATCACGTCGGTCAGCTCGTTCGGCGAGGACGCGTGCGGCGAGATCCTGATCTGTGATCACAACGGCGAAGTCTTCAAGATCGTGCCGGCGACCACGCCGCCGGCCGGCGTCGACCTCGGTAACGGCGAGGTCGCGTTCAACGGTCAGTCGCCGAAGCTGTCGGTATGCGGCCTGCTCGACACCGGCAACACGGCCGACTTCAGCCTGAAGACGGCTCCTCCGAACAAGACGCTGGTGTTGTTCGTCGGTCTGTCGCAGAACCCGATCCCGCTGTTCGGTGGCACGTTCGTCCCGGCGTTGCCGGCTCCGCTGATCGTGCCGCTCGGCACCGGTCCGACGGGTGAGTTCACGTTCCCGATCCCCGGCGGTGGCGGTCCGATCGACCTCTACGTGCAGGGCTTGATCGACGACGTGGGCGCCAGCGACGACGTCACGCTCACGAACGCGGTGAAGCTGCAGTTCCAGAGCTGACGTTCTCGCGATCGACGCGATGACCGCGCGAGGCCGCGCATCCGACTCGGGTGCGCGGCCTCGCGTCGTTTTGGGCCTCACCAGATGTTGCTTGGCGACGGCAGTCGCCGCCCCATTCACGAGGCAACAGTTGATTCGCGTTGGACTGACGCGGTTCATCTGTGAGTACGGCGGCTGTGAAATCGGTCGCTTCGCGACCGGGGCGCCGCCTCGGACACCTTGTGGGTTCGGCCGTGAACCTGGTGGATGGGCGGGGG
>JAEUIB010000079.1 GCA_016795255.1 Planctomycetota bacterium | reverse complement strand
GAGAGGAATCCTGAAGGCGCGACGCGGCATGGCGTTGGCCGAGCTCGCGCTGCGCGACCCTTCGCTCGTCGATGCGGCGCGGCTCGACCTCGAGGACGCATGGATCGACGCGCCTTCGTTCGGCCTCCGCAAGCTGGCGGAAGTCACGTTGCTCGATCTCGCGGTCGTTCGCGCCGATTGGGACGACGTCCGCGCTCGCCTCGCCGCGTTGCGACGGGACGCCGATGCTCCGGCGCCCCACGTCGACGAACAGGCGTTGCTGGCGGTGCACGCGATGCGGCTCGCGCGCGCGACCGGCGCGACGGACGACGAGCGCAAGGAAGCCCTCGCTCGGCTGCAAGAGGCGTACGGCGCGCAATTGGCGGCGTGGAAGTCGGCGCGGACCCGCTCCGGTGGCGTCGGCTTCCTCAACTACTCGAGTCGGCGGTCGGTCGTCGGCGAGCTGATCCGCGAGACGATCGCTGGTTCCGCTTCGCCGGCGCTCGACGAGACCGTGCTCGAACCCCTGTTCCGCGGCGAAGCCGTCGGCACGCTCGCGCGCCAACTGGACGCGCCGGCCGCGTCGCTCGATGCGATCCGCTCGGAGATCCTGCGCGACGATTTCGGTTGGGTCGCGTTCGTGCCCGCGTGGCAATCGACGCACGTGTTCGCCGTCGACCGCGACGAGATCGTCCACGCCGAGATCGCGTGGTGCTACCTGTCGGAGCCGCTGCGGAACGACCTCGGCGACCGGGTCGCGCTCGTGATCCCGCGCGACGACGCGGCCGCGGTCGCGAAACACAGGGCGGCCGTCGAACGCGAGGCGTCGACGTGGTCGGAGCGATTGATCCCGCCGAACATCCGCCGGAAGTTGTCGCGCTGGTCGGGCTGTTACGTGACGGGGCTCGAACTGCTCGGCAATCCGCCGATCGAGGTCCTGCCGCTCGACGGGCGACCGCTCGGCGTGGCCAAGGCGATCGCGCGCGTCCCGTCGATGACCGTCGCATTGGCGCTGGCGCGGCGACCCAAGATCGCGAGCGGCGCGGATTCGCCCGCACTGCGTCTGATCGCCGCGCCGGAACTCGACGACAAGACGAAGGAGCTCGCCGGTCGACTCCCCGCGCTGTCGTTGGGCGATGCGTCGAAGCGCGCGCTGCTCGAACCGTTCGACGGTTCGCTCGTCGAGCAACACTTCGGCGCGAACGCGACCCTCGACGCGTTGCGCGACGGAGCGAGTCGACCTCCGCGCATCCTGCATGTCCTCGCGCACGCGATCGAACGCCTCGATCGCGAGGACTTCGCGACGCTCGTGCTCGCCGGTACCGACGACGAGCGTGGGTTCGTGTCCCCCACCGACGGCAACTCGTGGCTGCGCGCGAACGTGCTGATCCTCTCCGCGTGCGCCGCCGCGCGCGGACCGTCGCGGATCGGCGACGACGGCGCGGCGCAGTTCGTCGGCGCCGGGTTCCGCGCCGGCGCACGATGCGTGCTGGCCGCCGACGAACGGATCGAGTTGGAGGCCACGATCGAGTTCGGCCGACTCGTGCATCGCGAGCTCGCACGCGGAACCGACGCCGCCGAGGCGGTCCGCCGCGCGCGCGAGCAGATGTGGTCGAGCGACGACTTCGACCTGCCGTCGTGCTGGGCGACGATCGCGGTCCACGGGCTCGCGTTCGACGAGTGACGGGGCTCCAGCAACATTGGTGAGACCGAGAGCGTGAATCCACCGCATGGATTCACCTTCTGTCACGCCCCGCACGGAACCGGAGGGTCGACCTCCTCCAGTTCCTTCTGGGCCGGCAATCGCGGCAAAGCACTCGGCGAGAACGGAATCCGGCTGGCCGGGAGGATCCCGATGCTCGGTCCCAGGAGCATCATGCTCGTCGCGTTGCAGACTTGGACGGCGCACGTGAACCGGTAGCAGAAGTTCGAGAGCAGATCGGTGCCTGGCTCGTCGGCCACGAGCACTTCGAGCGACGTGGTCGGCGCGGTATTCGGGTCGTACGTGGTGTCGTCCATCGCCAGCCCGAGGATGTGGCTGCGGCCCGCCGCCGAGATCGTGAACCCGGATTGCTCCGAGCCGGTGGCCTGCACGGCGCGCACTTCGCAGTAGTAGATGTCCTCGAACGTTCCGTCCCAATTGCCGCCCGACTGCACCGCGACCTCGGGGATGTCGATCCGGATCTCGACCGGGAACGCCGCCGGACCGATCGCGTGGAACGTGTCGCTGATCGCGAGCTCGTCCGTGTACGAACCGACGTCGCGGTGCCACACCACGACCTGGAGGTGCGACTTGTTCGGCATCGTCGACCAAGCGTCGCGGACCGTCAGGTACAGGTGCCCGTTCGACGACCAGTTGGCGGGCGCCGGAGTCGGTGCCGCGACCGAGCTCGCGAAGTACTCGGCGGCGCCGAACGCGACGTGATTGGAGTTCAGCGCGAGCGCGCTCGACGACGCGACCGCCATCGAACGGATCTCGATGACGTCGCTCGATTCCATCGGCATCGCGACGTCGAACACCGGCGCGCCGGAGCTCGACCAGTCGTCGAACAACGGCGCGAACGACGGCGTCGCGAACGTCGGCGACATCGTCTCGAACACGATCGACTGGTACGAGGCCGACACCGCGGCGTCGTAGTGCGAGAACGCGTTCGTCGGCGCCGGCACCCCCGCTCGCGCGGCGTTCGTCACCAGGTGGCACGTCGTGCCGTTCGCGTGCGCGATCAGCAGATCGCCGTCCCCGTCGCCGTCGGCGTCGCCGACCACCAGCGCACGCACCGCCGACTTGCCGAGCAGGACGTCGACGTCGGCCCCGAGCGCGCTCTCGAAGCGCAACACGAGTCGACCGATCGAATCGACGGCGCACCAAGCGATGCCGTCGTTGCCGTTCTTCGTCGTGACGACGGAGAACACCGCGGAATCGGTGTTCGTGTCGCGCTGCAGCAGGACTTGCCCCCCGAGTCCACAGACGACGAGCTTCGAGCCGGAGCGGAGGACGATCTGCGTTTCGTCGGACGCGTCGCCGTTCCAGTCGATCGGCGCGAGATCGTCGACCGCGAGCGCCGCTCCGGCGAGATCGACGGGCGTGAACGAACCGACGCGCACGGTGTCCAAACCGAGCGGCATCCCCGGCGTCGGCACGATCGCGACCACGTGGACGACTCCGGCCTGATCGACCGCGAACAGTGCCTTCGCGCCGTCGAGCCCGAGGTCGCCTCCCACCAGCCGGACGATCGCCGCGTGATCGAACGCCGCGACCGGCGTCACGACGTGGCCTTTCGGCGCGAGCGGATCCGGCGCCACCGCGAACACGCCGTTCGAGTCCGCGACGAAGCCCACGTCGCCTTCGGGAGTCGCGCCGCGGACGACGCACGCGTCGAGCGCCGCGTTCGAGACCACGACCGACACGTCGCACGTCGCGGGATTCGTATGCAGGCGGACGACGCCGCCGCGCTCGCTGAGGATCGCGTGGCGGCCGGTACTGGTCCGATGCAGGACCTGACACGCGGAAGGCAGCCCGTTGGACGGCCCCGGCCAAGTCAGCGTGAGCGGTTTCGGCTCGGACGTGACGTCCTTGGCGGCGGCATCCGCGCCGAGGAATCCGAGCACCACCGATGCAATGGTCGAGATGGACGACTTGAAGGTCGACGTCATGGCTTCTCCAGGCGTTGAGGAGTTCTTCTCGCGCTGGCGACCGTTCAGGGCGCGGCGATCGCTTCAGCCACAGAACCCTTCAGCGCGGGAGGCCCAAAAGGTTTCGGAATCCGCGAAGAAGCATCCGATCCGTCGGGAGTTCCGCGTCACGAACCGATCGTCGCGCGGAGCGCGGCGACCTCGGATTCGTCACCGAACCGGGGCTCGATCCGGAGCGCGACGACGGGCAGATCCGACGGGATCGAGCGCATCCGCATCGCGTCCTTCTCGGTCGTGACGCACCACCGCGTGCCATCGGCGTCGCGCTCGCGGGCGACTTCGGCGAGCTGCTCGGCCGTGAACTCGTGGTGATCGCCGAAGTCGAGCGCGCGAACGACCGTCGCTCCGAGTCGCGTCACCGTCTCGGACAGCGTCGTCGGATCGCCGATGCCCGACACGCACGTCACGCGCTGGCCACGCAACGCCGCGACGTCCGCGATCCACGCGCCGTCGAGCCCGACCAAGCCGGTCGGCGCGTGGACTTCGTGGACGATCGTCGCGCGCGGCGCCAGGTCGCGGACTCGCCGCTCGACGTCCGCGAGGCCGGCCGCGTCGACGCGATCACAGCGCGTCAACACGACGATGTGGGCCCGCGCGAGCCCGCGCTCCGGCTCGCGCAGGAAACCCCGGGGCAGCACCGCGCCGCCGCCGAACGGATCGCGCGCGTCGAGCAGCACGAGGTCGACGTCGCGATGCAGTCGTCGATGCTGGAAGCCGTCGTCGAGCAGCACCACGTCCGCGCCGAGCGCGTGCGCCGCATGCGCCGCGCGGACGCGGTCGGCGTCCACGAGCACTGGCACGTTCGGCACGATCCGCGCGTAGAGCTGCGCCTCGTCCGAGCCGACGCCGTCACTCGCGCCGCGCCGGTACCCGCGCAGCACGATCGCGGGTCGTTTGCCGAGCGCGAGCGCCTCGCGCGCGAGCCACGCGACGATCGGCGTCTTGCCCGTTCCGCCGGCAGTCAGGTTGCCGACGCAGACGACGCGCAGCGGCGCGCGCTGCGGCTTGCGCCATCCGGAGTCGAACGCGGCGTGATGGATGCGCAGGGCCGCGGCATGCGGCAGCGACAGGACGCGCAGCGCGGCGCGCAGCAGCGCGAGTCGAACGCCGCGCTCGGGCCCCGCTGCACGGCGGACCAACGCGACGAGAGCGGAGCTGCGCGTACGGGATTCGACGTTCAGGGAGGAGCCTCGCGCGACCGGAGCGGTCGGCAGACTCTATCAATGGACGGAACGCCGGTCGGAACGCTGGTCGGGACGTTGGCCGGGACGTTGGCCGGGACGCGCCTCGCGATGTGCAGGTCGGTCCCGTGGTCGGCGCTCGATCGCGTTCGATCGCGGCGGAATCACATCCCGTCGGTCTTGATCGGCGGCGGCACCGCCGGATCGAGCGTCGCGGGCTTGTCCTTCGCGTCGGTCGGCACCGGCGGGGTCTTGCCGTCGTGTTCGGGCGTCGGCGGCAGCTCGCGCAGCTTCAGCGCGTTGTCGCCGTCGATCGCGCCGGTCGCGTGGCCCGGATTGTCGGTGCCCGCCGGCGGATCCTGACCG
>JAEUIB010000017.1 GCA_016795255.1 Planctomycetota bacterium | reverse complement strand
GGTACAGCCAGAACAGTCCGATGCAGCCGAGCACGCCCTGGACCGCGTACACGGCGAGCGGCTCCGCGCCGCAGACGACGTAGACGATCCCGGCGACGTAGCCGTACAGCGGCGGGCGCTCGAACGGCGCGTCGCGCAACCACCGGCCGTCGGCGACGTCGCGCGCGATCGCGTCGTGGAGCGCGCCGTCGACCAGCGGGGGATCGGCGGTCGGATTCGCCGTCGCGTTCTGGAATTGGAGGACGACGCGCAACAGCACGGTGACGACCAGCACGACCCATGCGGCGCCCGACGTGCGAAGAGCTGGCGTTGCGTGCGTCGGGGCGGTCACGGCGACTTCCGCAGCAGCCCCTTCTCGAGCAACGTCTGGCCGACGCAGACCGCGTACGCGCGGTGACCTTTCGGCGACGGATGCCACGGATCGGCGAAGTACGTCGATCGGCGCGCTTGGTCGAGCGTGGGCGTCGGCGTCTGGAACTCCTCGGCGACCAGTTGCCGCAGCACGGAATGGACGTCCGCGAAACCGACGCCGAGCGCCGGGGCGAGCGACTCGATCGCGTGCGTGTAGTCGAGCGTGCGCGGCGACTCGGACTCCCCGTCCGGACGGCGCGGCGGCGAGACGAGGACCAGCGCTCCACCGTCGTCGCGGACCGCAGCGGCGAGTTCGGTCAGCGCGGCGCGGTACTCGTCGACCGACACGCGAGGCACCGCGACGCTCGGATCGACGTCGCCCGACGGCGGCACGATCGGCGTCGAGACCTTGGCCTCGAGCCAGCGGAACGCGTCGAGCCTCCGCAACACGACGCGCACGCGATGCCACGGCGACGACAGCGTGCGCAGCTTGGCCGTGTCCGTCAGCGCCGGCAGCGTCGGAAACTGCTCGTTGACGCAGCCGAACGCGGCGATCACGACGTCGGGTCGAAACTCGCGCACGCGCCCGCGATACAGCGCGAGCCCTTGGACCGCGGTGAAGCCGACGCATCCGAAGTTCGCGATCTCGACGTCGTAGCCTTGGCCGCGCAGCACGGTCTCGAGCACGCGCGACCACGATTCGGCTTCGGGGACGCCGATGCCGTACGTCGTCGAGTCGCCGAGCGTCGCGATCCGCAAACGACCGCCGCGCTCGCGAGGCAGCGCGGGGCCGCGGTACCCGTCGTCGTTGATCGCGGCGCCGACGACGATCGCGCCGGGCCGTGGCTCCCACAACCAGCGTGCGTTCTCGCGGAACTCGCCGTTGCCGCTGCTGAGTTCGGCGTCCCGCCGCGGGTTCCACACGATCAGGGGATTGGTCGGCGGCGGGGCGATGCCGAGCAACGACACGACGAGCTCGAACAGCGCGGCGACGACGATCAACGGCAACGCCATCAGCGTGACGCGCGCCGCGATGCGACGCAGCGAGCCTGGCGCGGACGACGCGGCGGGCGAGGCCGCGGGTGGACTCGAGTTCGTCGGATTCAAGGTCGGCGCGTGGGGGTGGCGGTCGGGTCGCCCGACGGCGCCGCCGGATCCGGTTGGATGCGCGTCGCGGGGAACATCAGGATCGCGGGGCGGACCTGCGTCGGCACTGCGGATCCGGCGGGCTCCGTCGGATGCCGGCCGCGATGCGACGCCCAGGCCCACGCGGTGATCGACCCGACGATCACGAGGCACAACGCCAACCGGCGACGCGAGATCCGGCCGAGGATCGGCGCCCCGTGGATCCGCGTCAGCACGGTCCTCGCGAGCGGCGAGAAGGGTGTCGGACTGTTCATGTCAGTTCTTTCGGCGACGAGCCGGCCCCGAACCGCTCACAATCATGCCCTCGGCCGCGTATTCCGCCAACGGCCTCGTAGAGTTCGCCGCACGCTCTTCCCCGGGGGGCCGCGACGACGCCTGGCCCGCCGCGTCCCGTCCGTGACCTCCTCATGGGTCGCCCTCCCTGGAGTTCGCCCTTGGTCTCGAATCGAACCGGTGGCGACTCACCCCTGCTCGCGCAAGTCCTGGCACTCCCGCGCGAGCGGCTGCGGGAAGTGGCGTGGTCGGCGGCGTTCTTCTTCTTCGTGATGGCGTCGTACTTTGTCCTCCAGCCGTTGCGCGACACGCTCGCGCGCCGCCAGCAGGAGGATCTGTCGCAACTCGTCATGGTCACCGCCGGCGCGATGCTGGTCGCGCAATTGGCGTTCTCCGCCGTGGCGTCCCGCGTGGCTCGGCGACGCTTGGTGCCGTTCGCGTACCGGTCGTTCCAACTGATCCTCGGCGGCTTCGCGGTGCTGTTCTTCGTGACCGATCCGTACGGCTTCGGTCCGACCGCGACGTTCTACGTGTTCGTGAACGTCTTCAACTTGTTCGCGCTGTCGCTGTTCTGGATCGCGCAGGTCGATGCGTGGAGCGAAGCCGATGCGCGGCGCGTGTTCGGCATCGTCGCGCTCGGCGGGACCGTCGCGGGGATCGTCGGTCCGCAGGTTTCGAAGTGGTTCTTCGCGGAGCTCGACGTCGGCATCGGCGGCGTCGTGCTGCTGTC
>JAEUIB010000887.1 GCA_016795255.1 Planctomycetota bacterium | reverse complement strand
GCCGTCGAACGCGCGGAGTGCGTCCGCCGTCGCCGCGTCGCCGCTGACCAACTCGGCGTCGAGCGAGCGTGCGATCGCGACGAGTCGCTCGGGCTCGACGTCGATCGGGAGAACTCGGGGATCTTGCGCGGCGAACGACGCGTTCGGCGCAGTCGCAGCGAACACGAGACCGCCGCGCGTGACGTCGCGTCGCGGGCGCGCCGCCACGTGCGCGGCGACCGGCAGCGACGCGACGACGCGCAACGCATGGGATCGGCCGAGCGCACGGTCGCCGACGATGCAAGCCTCGTACGGAACCGTGCCGAGCACGTCGGCCCCGCAGACGACGAGTCGCCTCCACGTCGCGAGACGGCGCGCGATCGGATCGGGGAACAACGCCGAGCCCAACGCACGCTGCCGCGTCGCGACCGCACGCGCATGCGCGGCGGACACCGCATCGTCGGACGACCGTGCCGGGCGGGAGCAGCAGTGCTCGAACAACGCGGCGCTCGCATCCGCCAGTTCCGAACTCTCGGGGAGTGGCGCGTGGACGAGACCCTCCGCGTCGATCGCGAACACGTGGCCCGTGCGGCGTGACGACGGCAGGAACAGCACGAGACCCTCGTCCCGGTGGAGGACTCGAGCGCGGATGTCGGCGACCGAACCGCAGCGGGCGTCGACGCGCCGCGCGAACAGGCCGGCCTCCTGCCCGGCGAGCAGGAGCTCGACGGCGCGCTCCGCACCGTGTTCCGGGTCGGCGCGCAGCGTGGACTCGATCCATGACGCGTACGCGGCTCGAACGGTCGGGAAGTAGAGCGGACCGGAGCCGGCGGCAAGCGCGCTCACGCGCCCGAACGATGCGATGCGATCGAGGAGTGCGCTCCGGAGTTCCGCGGTCGCGTCGGCGAGCTCCTGCGCCGTCGCGTCCGAATGCAGCATCGCTTCGACGCGGAACCCGAGCAGCTCGAGCGCGCGGATCCGTGGACCGAGCCCGGGATCCGAGAGGTCCGCCGTCAGCCGGGCGACGTCGTCGTAGGCGCCATCGGCGAGCAGGAGCCCCGCCAACTGGACGCGTGCGCGAGCACGGTTCTCGGCGAGCAAGCCGTCGTCCTCGATCGCTCGTCGCAGCGCGTCGATCAACGCCGGCCGTCCCCACGCGCGCTCATCGGATCCGGCCCGCGTCGATGCCATCGCGCGCCGGAACGCGAGCGGCGCCGGCGGGTCGCCGGCGGCCTCGGCACGATCGATCGCGTCGAACGCCGCAGCTTGGTCGCCGGCGGCCGTTGCAGCGTCGATCTCCATCAGGCGCAGGTTCCGGTGGTTCGTCGCGTAGCGCCCCTCGTCGAGTCCCGTCGCGGCCGCGCGGGCCTGCTCGGTCCAGTAGCGCATCCGATCGGGCAGCCCGAGATCCTCCGCGAGGTGGACCCGTTCTTCGTACAGCCCGAACCACTGGGCGCGCGTCCACAAGTCGCCTTCGGCGCACTCCGCCAACGGAACGAGCAGCGCTTCGCAGCGCGCCCCGATTCCGTCGAGCCGTTCGAAGTCGCCGCACAGTCGATGCGCGCGGTGCAGCTTCGTCAGCGCGAACGGGGTGGACTTGGCGCGCTTCGACTCGAGCGCGCGGATCCGATCGCCGGCCACGCCCTCGGCGTCGGCCGCGCGCCCCGCTCGGATGAGTTCTTCGACGAGGAGCGCAGCGAAGAACGACGCCCCGTCCGCGTGTCCCGCGCGCAGGACCTCGTTCGTCGTTCGGTCGAGGATCTCGACCAAGCGATCGCTGTCGAGTCGCTCCGGCCCCTCGACCTGGAACAGCGCGCGAGCCGCGGATCCCAACTCCTTGACGACCGAAACGTCGATCGGCGCGCCGGACTCGATCCGGGCGATGAGCGTCCGGTACGTGGTGAGCGGCGACTCCGCGGGCGGATCCTGCGTCGAGGCGATCGCGCGGCTCGGGATCGAGATCGCGGCGAGGAGCGACGCGGTGATCAGCGCCAGGCCGACGCCGACGCCGAATCGAGACGTTGTCCGGTCGAGTCGAGCCACGTGACGCGCCATGCGATCCTCGACGGGAGGCGCGAGGCGTCGGTCGGCGGGAGTCGCAGGTGGTCCGTACTCACGGACCTGCGCAGCAACTCCGTGCCTTCCTCGCCGGGCATCGCGGACTCCACGACCAGAACATAGCGGGGTGGGTGGGACGCGGTGACGCGCCAGCGGAACTCGTCGAACGCCGCGACGTGCCCGATCGGCGCCACGGGCACGATCGCGCCGCTCCCGAGTTCGAGCTCGACCGCCGGCGGATCGACGTCCGGTCGCATCGCGAACCAGACGTCCATGCCGATCAGCAGCAAGGCCGCGGCCCACCGAGCGACGTGACGCCACGGCGACTCGCGTCGCCGCACTCCGAGCCGCGACCGGAGGTCGTCGAGGACGACACCCTCGTACGCGGGCGACGGGCCGTGTGCGGCGTCGTCGAGTACGCGATCGCGGTCGTGCGAGACTTGCTTCAGCAACTTCTGCATCGGATCTTCCGTCGAGCTCATGCCGAATCCTCCCCGTGCTCGTGCAGCGGCGCGGGGCCGTCGTCCTGGACATGTCCGAACTTCGGCCCGAGACGACGGCGAAGTCGATCCATCGCGACCCGATGGCGGGTCTTCAACGTGCTCGCCGGGATTCCCCAGCGTCGAGCGATCTCGTCGAACGTCAGGTCGTCGAGGTTCTTCGCTTCGATCAAGGCCCGATCGTCGGGCGACAGCGTCGCGAACGCATCGTGGAACAACGCGATGTCGAGCAGCTCGTCCGGCGACTCGTCGACCCGAGTCGGTTCCGCGACGCTGTCGAGCGGGGCCGCGGCCCTGCGCCAGTGCTTTCGAACCCGGTTCAAGAACGCATTGCGGCAGAAGCAGAACACCCAGCGATCGAGGATGCCGTCGGCCGGGAACCGCGGAAGTTGCGCGAGGACTTCGGTGATCGTGTGTTGCGCGAGGTCCTGGGCTTCGTCCGCGTCCAGCGGCCGACCGGCGGCTCGGTTCATCGCGTCGACGATGCGGGGCACGCAGCGCATGCGTTCGACGAACACCTCGCAGGCGACGGGTTCCCGTGCGATGACGCGGCGCGCGAGTTCGTGGTCCGGGAGTGGCGGGTTCACGGGCGGCGATTCGGTCGTCCGAAGGAGACTGAGCACGAGAGTCGAGTCGATGCGGAACCAGCTCCCGACGGTGAGTCCGGTCCCGCGTTGCACCCTCGACGCTCGCGCCGGATCTTGCATCGAGGGCAGCTCGGTCCCGTGCAAGAAATCCGGCTCTCCGCACGCGTCGCGCGCGGAGAGCCGGGACTTTCGTGGCCGTTCGCCTACCACCGGCGGAAGACGGTCGGCAACGTCATCAGTCGAACAGCCCCTGCATGTTCGACAGGTGGTTCTGCAGCGCGGTGGGGCCCGCGAACGGGAAGTACAACGCTTGCTGCGCCTGGTACGCGCCGTTGTTCAACGCCGGGGACGACTGGACCGCGAAGCCGTGGTTCGAGAGATCCCACGGCGAACCGTAGAGTCCCGCCGCCAACGACTGCACCGACACGAACGTCCGCGTCGGGAACGGGATCG
>JAEUIB010000886.1 GCA_016795255.1 Planctomycetota bacterium | reverse complement strand
CGGTTCTCGCGCTGACGCGGTCCCCAGATCGGCTGCGGGAAATGAGGGTCGTCCTCGAACCGCGGGATCACGTGCCAGTGCACGTGCGGCACCACGTTGCCGAGGCTCGCGAGGTTCATCTTCGTCGGCGCGAGCAACCGTCGCAGCGTTCGCTCCGCGGCGCAGACGACGGCGAACATGCGGTCACGGACGCGTGGCTCGAGATCCGTCCATTCGCGCACGTGGGCGTTCGCGACGACGCGCAGCAACCCGGGGTGGTCGCCTTCGCGCGGCCAGACGACGCGACATTCCTCGTCGGTATGGACGACTTCGCCGCCGGGGGTGGAGCAGAACACGCAATCCATGGCCGCAGAGCCTACCGGCCGGACCGGAACGAACTGTTTGCACCGCGGCTGAAACGTCGGGACCGGCTGCGCATCGAAGCGCCGCGTGACCCCGCACCGGGGTCGGCTCGCGATGGGAGCACACGGTGGACGTCGTTTCGGTCCTCGAGGGTGCGTTCTGGTCGTACGCGGGGATCGGCGCCGTCTTCGGCGTCGCCTTCGTGGCCGCCGGGGCCGCCGCGATCGACCCGGCCGCCGCCGCGGCGCCCTGGTCGGTCCGGATCGTCTGGTGGCCCGGAGCGGTCGCGCTGTGGCCCTGGCTGATCCGAGCGTGGCGGCGCGCGCGGAGGCCGGCGTGATCGCTCCGTTGCGCCGCACGCATCGCTGGATCTGGATCGCGCGGGTGCTGGCGTTGCCGGGTCTCGTGATCGCGGCGTGGGCGGTGCGCCCGCCCGCGGACGCCTCGCCGGTCGCCGCGATGCCGGACGATGCGCGCGGGCAGACGCTCCGCTTCGAGCCGGCCGTCGCGCGCGGCTTCCTCGCCGACGACGGCTCGCTGACGGTGACGCTCGAGGACGAGGTCCCGCTCGCGATGGCGTACTGGAGTGCGACGCACTCGACCGGGACGAAGCTGCCGAGCGACGCGATCTGGCTCGGCGCCGTCGATGCGCTCGCGGCCGCTCGGCTGCGCGTCCCCGATCCGCAGGCCGGCGGGACGATCGTGCTCTACAGCCTCGGGACTCACGCGGTCTTCGCACGAGCCGCATCGCCCGTTGATCGGAAGCGAGGAGGGTGAACGCATGAGCGTGTCCTACGTGCGCGTGTCGTGGAACCGGCAGAAGCGCATCTACGACGTCGTGGTCGCCGTCGCCGTCGTGCTGGTCCTGACGACGTTCGTCGTCGGTGGGGCGTGGCTCGATCCGCGCGCGACCGCCGAGACGCTGATCCTCCGCGCAACGGGAATCTGTGCGTTCGCGCTGCTGCACGTCGTGCTGGCGATCGGCCCGTTGGCGCGGCTCGACCGGCGGTTCCTGCCGCTGCTCTACAACCGCAGGCATCTCGGCGTGGTCACGTTCCTCGTCGCGCTGGTGCACGGCGTGTTCAGCGCCGTCCAGTTCCACGCGTTCGGCGACGTGTCGGTGCTCGCGAGCCTGTGGTCGAGCAACACGCGCTTCGACAGCTTCGCGCACTTCCCGTTCCAGCAGCTCGGCTTCGCGGCGCTGGTCGTGCTGTTCCTGCTCGCGGCGACCAGTCACGACTTCTGGACGAAGAACCTGACCCCGCGGGTCTGGAAGTCGCTGCACATGAGCGCGTACCTCGCGTACGCGCTGATCGTCGCGCACGTCGCGTTGGGCGCGTTCCAAGCCGTTCCGAGCACGATCGCGTGGCTGTTGTTGCTCGGTGGCGCGATGACGCTCGGCACCCTGCACGCGTTGGCCGCGCGCGTGGAAGCGCGGGACGATCGACGCGCTCTCGACGCGGCGACCGACGACGTCGACGTTTGCGAGCTCGCGGAGCTGCCGCAGGATCGCGGGCGGACGTTCGTCGTCCGCGGCGAGCGCATCGCTCTGTTCAAGCACGCCGACGGCGTCTCCGCGGTGTCGAACGTGTGTCGGCATCAGCACGGTCCGCTCGGCGAGGGACGGATCGTCGGCGGCTGCATCACGTGCCCGTGGCACGGGTATCAGTACCGGCCGCACGACGGGACGTCGCCGCCGCCGTTCTCCGACAAGGTCGAGACGTACCGCGTGCGCATCGTCGACGGTCGCGTCCGCGTCGACGCGCGCCCGCTGCCTCCGGGGACGCCGGTGACGCCGGCGCGCGCGGAGCGTGGCGCATGAGCCGCGACGATGCGTCGTTCTACGTCGGCTATCGACAGCACGCCGACATCGCGTCCGCCCGGTTCCTGCGCCGACTCGCCGTGGTCCTCGTCGTCTCGCTGATCGGCGTGGTCGGCACGCTCGCAGCGCTGCATCCGCGCTCCGATGCCGGCGTCTTCGAATGGGGCACGGTGCGCACGTTCGACGGGGTCGTCCGAACGACGCCGGTCCCGCGGCTCGAGATCGACGTGCCCGGCGCGCGCGCGCCGCGCGAACTGCTGCTCGTCGGAGCGTTCAAGCACGGCGCCGGCGCGATCGCCGCGCCGTTCGACGGT
>JAEUIB010000881.1 GCA_016795255.1 Planctomycetota bacterium | reverse complement strand
CCGCGGACTCCGAGCGCGAGTTCACGATCGCGGCGAACGAGATCCTCACGCATGTCGTCGTCCCGATCTCTCGCGCGCGGAACGCGACGTACGAGATCCGCCAACGTCATGGGCTCGATTGGCCCGAAGCGTCCGCGTCGGTCGCGGTGATGATCGTCGACGGCAAGGTCGCGTCGGCGTCCGCGTGCCTCGGCCACGTCGCGCCGACCCCGTGGGTCGTCGACGTGTCGGGCCTCGTCGGTAAGGAGCTGACGGCGGAAACCACGGCGACTGCCGCTGCGAAAGCGGTCGCCGGTGCGACGCCTCTCGCGCACAACGGTCACAAGGTGGAACTCGCGAAGGTCGCGTTGACGCGCGCGCTGAAGCGCGCGGCTGGCATGGAGGTCGTCCGATGACGTTCCTGAACACGCGCGCCCCGGCCGGGCACAAGCTCTGCATCCATTTGCGGGCGAAGGAGATGTACTACACGCAGGTCATCCTTCCCGCCCACGACGACTCGCTGCTGAAGGCCGGCGAGCTCGATCGCAACCACTATTGGTGTCTGAAGACGTGTCGGCCGCTCGGGCCCGGCAACGTTCCTCTTTCCATGGATGCTTGCGGCCCGGACCGCGAGTGCTACGTAACCGAGCGTCCGTCGACCTGACCCGCCGCCCTTCCCCCGAGGATCCGCATGCTCGTCCCGTCGTTGCTCTGCGCGTTGGCCGTCACGACCGTTCCCGCCGCGACCACTACGATCGGAGTCGACGTCGCGGGGCAGTACCTCGAACTCCGCACCTGCGACGTCTACACCGGACCGTGCTTCGCGAACGCGGAGTGCGGCATCGTCGGTCGTGAGGCGTCGCTCGCGTGGAAGGTCGACCGCGGCGTCATCGACGGCGTCGACGTCGCCGGGCTGTCGGTCGTCGCGGTGCTGACGTCGAACGCGACGTTCGGCAATCCGTACGAGACCGCGACCGACGTGAAGTCGGTCGTGTTGTTCGACGCGAAGGCCGACGACGCGCAGCGCGACGCGTTGCGCTCGTTCGTCGCGGCGAAGCTCGCGCCGATGGACGCGCGGCTGACGGCCGAACGCGTCGTCCCGATCGAACTCGCGACCGGCTGCTGCGACAACGCCGGCTGCGCGACGCTCGAGGCCGGCGCGATCGTCAGTGCGAAGACGCGCTGCGTGCACGAGGAAGACAAGCACTGCGGCAACGAGTCGATCTTCTACCCGCCGCTGCAGACCGTCACCGGCGTCACGCCGGCGGTCGCCGAGACGTTCTCGGTCGCCGTGCCGGAACTCGACGCGCACTTCACCGAGGTGCAGCGGCGCGGCGCGTTCACGGCTCGCTTCGAGCAGAGCGGCATGGTGCCGCGGATCGTCGCGAACCTGCCGCCTTCCGCGACGACGGAGACCGACAAGTCCGAGTTCGCGCTGCGCGCGCTCGACGTCGCGCGTGAGGGCGCGGCGAAGGACGACGCGATCCCGGCCGACGTGCCCGACGCGTTCAAGGCGTTGCTGCTCGAGAACGGCCTGCGCGTGACGACGCAGAAGGGCGACGAGGCCAAGCCGCTGTACGACCTGTGGTTCGTCAAGGAATTGCCGATCGGCGACGCGGACGACAAGAGTGCGATCCAGTTCGGCCAGATCCCCGTCACGTCGTTCGTCGGCGTCTTGAAGAGCTACGACCGCGGCTCCGACTATCGCGACAACGCGATCCCGGCGGGGACGTGGGTGCTGCGCTACGGGCTGCAGCCGCAGGACGGCAATCACCTCGGCACCGCGCCGAGCCGCGACTTCCTCGTGCTGACGAACTTCGAGCACGACCCCGATCCCGCGCCGCTCGCGAGCATGAAGGCGCTCGAAGAGCTCGCGATGTCCGCGTCGCCGAGCGATCACCCGACGGTGCTGTACCTGCTGCGTCCGGAGGTCGAAGCGAAGGACGGCCCGCAGTTCTACAAGCACACCGAGCGCGACGAGTGGATCGCGGACGTCGTGATCAAGGGCCGCGCGAAGGACGCCAAGGACACGACGGACGTGCGGCTCGGCATCGTGCTCGTGGGGATGTCCGAACACCCCTGACCGAACGAGGCGCGTGAACCGATGCTGCTCGCCAGCGTGCTGATCCTCGGTTCCCTCGCCGTGCACGCGCAGGCCGCGCTGGCCGCGCCGGCTGTCGGCGCATTCGCCGACGAACGCTATCTCGAGGACTTCGCGTTCCTCCGCGACACCATCGCGCGGGACGGCGCCGCCGTTCGCGTGCGCAAGCTCGACTGGCGAGCGATCTGCGCTCGCTTCGAGCCACGCTTCGCCGCCGCGAAGACCGACGCCGAACACGTGCGCAACGTCATGGAGCTGTTGGCGACGCTCGGCGACGCGCATACCGGCGTCACGCGGTCGTCGGTGCCGTGGGAGGACCTTCCGCGCAAGTTCGACGGCATCTTCGGCTGCGGGCTGTGGTGGCGCGAAGACTCCGGCAAGTTCGTCGTGGCGGGCCTCGAGCCGAGCGTCGATCGCACGCGCGTGCCGCCGCTCGGCTCGGTGCTGGTCGAGATCGGGCACGAGCCGGCGTGGCTCGCGCTCGGCCGCGATCGCGCGCGATTGACGCGATGGTTCGGGACGTCGTCGGACCACAGCCTCTACGCGTCGCTCGGCAACGCGCTGCTGCCGGTCCGCGGAGCGAACGTCGCGCACGTGCTCGTCGTCACTCCCGAAGGCGACGCGCGGGACTTCGACTTGCCGCGCTTCGCACCGAACGGCAAGTCGTTCGATCCGGCACGCGCGCAGCTCGCACCGGGCATCGAATGGCAGGAGGGCGCGACGTCCGGCTTCGTGAACCACCGCTCCGGCAAGCGCATCGGCGTGCTCGTGATCACGGGGGGCATGGACGCCGACACCGTCGCGAAGTTCCACGCTGCGTTCGACCGCCTGAAGGGCATGGATGCGCTCGTGCTCGACGCGCGTCACGCCGGCGGGGGCAGCGATCGGTCCGCGTGGGAGATGGCCGGTCGGCTCTATCCCGAGGGTGAGGACAACGGACTCCACGGCCGGATCGAACCGTCCGGAGCATGGCAGTTCGACGGGCCGGTCGTGTTCTTGCAGGATGCGTCGATGGTGTCGTCGGCCGAGACGCTCGCGTGGGCCGTCACCGAACAGGGCCGCACGATCTCGATCGGCCGGCCGACCGGCGGCTGGGGGATCATCCCGAACGGCTTCAAATGCCCGTCGGGGCTCGTCGACTTCCGCCTCGGCGTCAACGCGCGACCGACGCCGGTGAAGCGCGTCCAGACCGAGGGCATCGGTTGGCCGCCGGACGTGACGACGCCGCCGTACTTCGCTTGGAGCGCGGCGTCGTCGAAGGACGCGCCCGGCACGGTCGACGCGACGCTCGATCTCGGATTCGACGTCGCGGCGCTCGTCGCGAGCGGCGTCGACCAGGACGTCGCGCGCACGGCGTTCCGCGCGCTGTTCGACGGCAAGTGCGACGAGTTCGCGACGACCATCGCGAAATCCGCGAAGGCAGCGCCGTGGTTCGATGCGCGGGGCGCCGCGTCGCGCCGCAAGGAGCAGATCGGCGACGAGGTGAAGCACGAGCTCGCGCTGCTGGCCGGCGACGAGGTCGTGTGCCCGGACGTCGCGTCGAGCGAAGCGCGATTCGCCGCGGGGTCCGCTCGCGCGCGAGCCGCCGGATTCGCGAAGTCGGCCGATGCCTGGAAATCCGCGCTGGCATCGCGGAAGGCCGAAGCGGCGGCGCAGCGCGCGTACCTCGAAGCCCTCGGCGAGCAGGCCGAGCTCGATCCCGCGCAGAAGAAGGCGTTCCTCGCGAAGTACGGCAAGTCGAAGGTCGCGGCCTTCGTGAAGTGACCGCACGTCGACTCGCAGGTCCTGGCCTGCGCAAGTCGGCCCCCGCACTCCCTGGCATCTCGCTCGTCGGGCCGCGAGACTGTGCGCCTCGAAGTCCACGATCGTGGGGATCGCGCGCATGTCCGTTCGCCGTTGGCTCGTCGCTTCGATCCTCGCCGTGCCGGCGTGCGCGTCGACGCCGGAGGACCCGGCACTCGGGCCGTACCGCAGCCTCGTCGAGATCGTCGCCGAGCTCGGGCTCGCGCGCGACGTCGACCTCTATCGCTACGACGCGCCGCGCGACGTCACCGGTGAAAACGTGTGGCGCGCGACGCTGCGTCGCCTCGAGAACTTCGAGAGCCTGATCGAGGATCCGCGGTTCCGCCCGGCGTTGCGCTTCGCGCAAGCCGAGTGTCGGGAGCACCTCGCCGACTTCGAGGCCGCCGCGGCGCTTTGGCGCGAGGTCGCGGGTTCGCCCGGCACGGACTCCGCCGAGCTGAAGACGACCGCCGCCGCGCGCGCACCGTTGTGCGACGCGTTGGCCGCGCGGACGCGGCCGCTCGACGCGAACGAAGCGCGGTCTCCCGACGACGTCGTGCGCGCGCTGGCGACGCAGCGTATGGCGTTGAAGGAGTTGCTCGCGGCGAACGCCGCCGACCCGCGCGCGAGCCTCATCGAATGCGCGATCGAACGTCAGGA
>JAEUIB010000831.1 GCA_016795255.1 Planctomycetota bacterium | reverse complement strand
AGGGACGAAGACACGGCGCGACAGGAAAAGCCCGACGTTCCGGATCCGGCGAGTCCACTGCCGCTCAAGGTCACCGTTGCCGAGGTCCCCGTGGACGTGCTTGCAGGACCGACGCTCTCGTCGTTTCCGACGGCTGCGGTGCCGAACGACGGAGTCCCGCCCGTGGGGCCTTCCTTCTCGAGCGAGATCGTGACGCCATGGATGGCCGTCGTCGCCATGTTCACGATCGTCCCGGTGAGCGCGCTCGCAGCTCCACCGCTCCCGACGAACGCAGCTCCGTCGAGCGTTACGGTTTCGGTTCCCCCGTCGAGGTCGATGGTGCCCAGTGGGACGGCGTAGGCCGGCGGATCGAAACTCGCCGAGACGCCTGCGCCGAGCGCCGCAAAGGCGACGAGCACGATCGAACTGATCCGATTGCGACGCAATACGCGCATGAACCCCTTCATGACCCCTCCGAATCGACGCGAGTTCGGCCGTGGAGGTAGCCCTCGATGCGAGGGCGATGTTCACGTCCGACGGTGTGCGGCGTGAAGACTAGCGCAAGCTGGAGCAACGCACACCGACGCGCACGCACGACTCCTCGATGGCGCCGCCGAACACGATGGCAGCGTGCGATTCGATTCGAACACGCCATCGCGTTCCTTGTGTGACGAGGCTCCCCGGCTACTGCACCGACTTCGCCGTCAACGCCACCGTCTCCGGGACCGGCGGCTTCGCGTCGTACATCCCGAGGAACGTCGCGGCCTCCGGGGTCTTCGACGTACGCAAACCGTCGGCCCAGGCCGGTGGGATCGTTTGATAGTAGAGGCGCACGATGATCAGTGGCGTGCCGGCTTGGCGGTCGACGTTGGGCGCTCGGACGTGGACGACGTCGCCGCCTGCTTGGAAGTCCGCATCGCCGTCGATGCCGATCGGCTTCGTCTGTTCGGCGTACGGGCCGTCGGCGCGCCAGCCCTTCGGCAACAGGCGCGTGTCCTTGGCTCGCGACGCCATCGCGAGCAGTGACGTGGTGGTCTGTCCGTTCAGGTCGGCGGCGGTCATTTCGTAGATCACGACGTCGTCGGCACCGTCGACCACGTCGCGGTGGGGCAGCCCGAGTTCTTGCGCGAAGCCCTTCAAGCGACCGGTCGCCGGATCGAAGCCGCCGCTCTCGAACACCGGCTTGCGCGATTGCTGCACCTGGATGTTCAGCCACGCGCGGCGTGACGGGTAGCCCGCCGGGAACTTGTGTCCGGTCAGGTTCTCGACGCGGATGTCGAACACGAGGTCGGCGCCGTCGAAGCGTTCGTTCTCGATCGTCAACGTCGCGGTCGAGTGCGCGAGTTGCGCGCGCGTCGCGCGGATGAGCCGATCGAGAGACTCGGGCGATGCGGTGACGCCGAGGTCGGTGGCGAAGTCCCGATAGAGCTCGAGCAGGTACGCATTGCCGCCGACCATCGCGTGTCCGCGCACGTCGTCGCGCACGGCGATGTTGAAGTCCGAGCCGGCCGGGTTGCGCGCGATCTTCATGCGTCCCATGTTCGCCATGTGGCAACCGACGCACGAATCGTCCTTCGTGCCCGAGCGCCCGAAGTCGCTGTTCAGCCACTCGGGATAGACGGCCTGCTCGAAGAACGGGCTGCCGTTGATTCCCGTGTGCGTGACCAGCGTGTGGCACGAGCCGCACAGCGCCGAGTCCGAGATGTGCGCGCCGTGCGTCGGTGTGTACGCGGTGTGCATCAGCATCGGCTGGCCGCCGGGCTCGGCGTACGGGCCGAAGATCGTGCGGCCGGGCTCGATGACGAGGTTGCCCGAGAACGACGCCGGATCGCCGAAGTTCGACGGCTGCGCCTGGTGGCAGACGGTGCAACTGACGCCGTCGTGCGCCAGCGGGTCCTTGGCGAGCTCGGCCTTCGGCGGCAGCGGCTTGCCCTTCAGCCGTGCGAAGTGACTCGCCATCGGCGCGTGGCAGCGGAAACACAGCGACTCGATCTGCGCGGTGTCGGCCGGGTTCGTCTCGCACTCACGCGCGAGTTGCGCGTGGAAGTACGGATCGCGGAACGAGTTCGCCATCGGCGTCGCGGCCCACAGCCCGTGCGGCGATGCGTCGTCACCGAGCTGCGTCGTCAGCGCGCGTGCGCCCGGCGCCGCCGCATGACATTGCGCGCAACCGTCCGCGGTCGCGAACACCTCGTTGGACGCCGTCGGCTTGCGCCCCGCGCGACCCCAGACGGGGCCCGACAGAGCCTCGGGCTTCTCGTCCTGCGCCGACGAGATCGCGAAGCCCGCGACGGAACACGCGGCGAGACCGATCCAGACGATCGGGCGAGCAAGCGACCGACGCATCACGTTCGCGCGGTCGACGGAGCTGAGCCGGAGGCCTTGTGCTTCGCGATCAACGCACGGAAGCGATCGAACAGGTACATCGCGTCGTGCGGACCCGGGGCGGCCTCGGGGTGGTACTGGACCGAGAACGCCGGAGCATCCAGCACCTCGATGCCTTCGCACGTGCCGTCGTAGAGACTCTCGTGCGACACGCGCGCGCGCTTCGAATCGAGCGACGCCGGATCGACGGCGAACGAGTGGTTCTGCGACGTGATCTCGGTCTTGCGCGTCGTCAGGTCGATGACCGGGTGATTCGCGCCGTGGTGGCCGAACTTCATCTTGTACGTACGCCCGCCGAGCGCGAGACCCGTGATCTGGTGGCCGAGGCAGATGCCGAAGAACGGCACGCGCTCGCCGAGGAAGCGACGCACGGCTTCGACCGCGTACTCGCACGGCTCGGGATCGCCCGGTCCGTTCGACAGGAACACGGCGTCGGGCCGCATCGCGATGACGTCCTTCGCCGACGTCTGCGCCGGCACGACCGTCACGTCGAACCCGGACACGACCAGCGAACGCATGATGTTCTGCTTGATGCCGAAGTCGTACGCGACGACCTTGTAGCGCGGCTCCTGCGCCCGCATGGTCTCGAAGCGGAAGTCGGGCGTGTACGGCTCGGTCCAGCGATCCGTCGACTTGCGCGTCACTTCCTTCGCGATGTCGGCGCCGACGATCTTCGGCGACGCTTGCACCTTCTTGGTCAATGACGCGACGTCGAGGTCCCGCGACGAGATCACGGCGCGCAGCGTTCCTTGGATGCGCAGCTTGCGGACGATCGCGCGCGTGTCGACGTCCTCGATGCCGACCACGCCGTGCTGCGCGAGCCAGTCATGCAGGTCCATCGTCGAGCGGTGGTTCGAGCGGATCGTCGACAGCTCGCGCACGATGAAGCCGTTGGCGTAGAGCTGCTTCGACTCGACGTCGATCGGATTGACGCCGTAATTGCCGATCAGCGGGTACGTCATCATCACGATCTGACCGCGGTACGACGGATCCGTGAGGATCTCCTGGTACCCCGTCATCGCGGTGTTGAAGACGACTTCGCCGAACGTCTCGCCCTGCGCACCGAAGCTCTTGCCGCGGTACACCGTCCCATCCTCGAACACGAGCAGGGCTTCGCCGCGCTCCGTCATGCACTCGACCTCGGTGAGGGTGTTGGATCGTCGCTCAACGTGCCGCTCGAGCGCCGTTGATCAACGCGGCAAGGTAGCCCGCGCCGAAGCCGTTGTCGATATTGACGACCGCGACGTTCGGAGCGCAGGCGTTCAGCATCGACAGCAACGCCGCAAGTCCTTGGAAAGAAGCGCCGTAGCCGATGCTGGTCGGCACCGCGACGACCGGGCGGGCGACCAGTCCGCCGACGACGCTGGCGAGCGCGCCTTCCATTCCCGCCACGACCACCAGCACCTCGGCTTCACGAAGCAGGTCGCGCTGGGCGAACAAGCGATGGATCCCGGCGACGCCGACGTCGAATCGCGTCTCGACGCGCGCGCCCATCAGGCGCGCGGTCAGCGCGGCTTCCTCGGCGACCGGAATGTCCGCGGTCCCGGCCGTCAGCACGGCGACGAGCCCGACCGGCTCGGCCGCCGGCGCGTCGACGCGCTCGATCGTGATGACCCGCGCCGTCGCGTGGTACCGCGCGTGCGGCACGCTGCGCTCGACGGCCAGAAACGCCTCGGCGCTGGCGCGCGTCAGCAGCACGCGATCGGACCGCTGCGCGAGCTCCGCGGCGATCGAGCCGACGTGTTCGGGCTCCTTGCCTTGGCAGAACACGACCTCGGCGAATCCGCAACGCAACTCGCGATGGTGGTCGAGTCGAGCGAAGCCGAGATCGGCGACCGGCGACTGCGACAACGCCGCGGCGGCCGCGTCGATCGAGGTCGTGCCGTTCTTCACGGCGGACAGCAGGTCCTTCAGCGCACGTTCGGTCACGACGCCACCGCGTCGAGGGACAGATCGTCCGCCCCCTCGCGCTGGACCTTGTGGAACGCGAGGCCGGCGATCATCACCGCGTTGTCCGTCGACAACCGACGCGACGGCAGATGGAGCCCGAGCCCGCGCCGTTCGCATTCCTGCGTGAAGCGCTCGCGCAATTGCGAGTTCGCCGCGCAACCGCCGCCGACGACCACCGCGCTCGCGCCGCACGCCGCGACGGCGTTCATCGTGCCGCGCACCAGCGCCTCGACGACCTGGTGTTGGAACGACGCGCAGACGTCCTTCACGTTGGCTTCGGTCAGCGGCAGCGCTTCCTTGCGGACGTTCATGCCGTTCACGAGGTACAGCACCGCGGTCTTGATCCCCGACAGCGTGAAGTCGAGCCCGTCCTTCTTCAGCAACGGCGACTTGAACGGGAAGCGCTTCGGATCGCCGCCCTGGGCCATCTTGTCGACGATCGGCCCGCCCGGATAACCGAGCTTCAGCACCGCCGCGACCTTGTCGAACGCTTCGCCGACCGCGTCGTCGATCGTCGATCCGATCTCGACCGCCGTGAACGGGTCGTCCATGCGGAACAGCGTCGTGTGCCCGCCCGAGACCACCAGCGAGACGAACGGCGCCTGCGGTCGCGTCGGCGATTGCATCCAGCCGGCGTAGATGTGCGCCGCGATGTGGTGG
>JAEUIB010000825.1 GCA_016795255.1 Planctomycetota bacterium | reverse complement strand
TACCCGACGCCCTGGGAGTCCGAACTGCGGGCCGTCGCGCCGCTGATCCAGGTGCGGCTGCGCGCTCGGCAGACGCAGCTCGAGATGCCGGACGGCTCGTCGCGGACGACGCTGCCGGGAGCCGTGGCGGGCCGCGTCCGGATCGCGATCCTGTGCGCGCTCTTGGGGCTGCTCGAACACGCGCGGCACAGGGACCGCTATCCGGCGCGGATCCGGATGCGGATGGGCGGCACCGAGACGCCGCGCGCCGTCCTCGAGATCGGCGTCGACGAGTTCCAACCGGCGCCGGCGGGCGATCCGCACGGAGAAGCCGGAAGTCGGATGGTCGAAGTCGCCGAAAAGATCCTCGACGGCACCGGGTTCGTGCTGCGGGTGGCTCAACACCCCGGACGTGCGACGGTGACGATTTCTGCGAGCACCGGATCGGCCTGACGGTGCCGTACCATGCTCCGCGTCCGTGGCCGAGACACCCGCGTCCGGTCCGGTTCGGCTCGGCTGGAGGAGTTGCTCATGAAGTGGACTCGATCGGCGCTCGTCGTCGGCTTCGGTGCGCTGTTGGCCTCGTGCTCGCGCGACAGCGGCCCGAAACCGCTGAGCGGCGACCGCACGTTCACGTTGGTCTACAGCGAGAGCAACCTCGGGAACATCGAACCGTGCTCCTGCAACAACCGCACGGTCGGCGGCTTTCCGCGCCGTGCGACGTTGCTGAAGGAATTGCGCCGCGACAACGCCGCCGTGCTGGTGCTCGACGCCGGCAACTCGCTGGTGTCCGAACACATCGACAGCGCGCCACTCGCACGTCAGGCCAAGGCGAAGGCCGAAGCGATCGCACAGGCGTTCGTCCGAACCGGCCTCGACGCGATGGTGTTCGGCGACCTCGAGCTGAAGCTCGGCAGTCAGTTCTTCCTCGACCTCGTCAAGTCGACGAACCTGCCGGTGATCGCCGCGAACGCGCGCGATCGCAAGACCGGTGACGCGCTGTTCCCGCCGTACAAGATCGTCGACTTCGACGGTCTGCGGATCGCCGTGCTCGGGCTCGTGGCGCAGGAGCTGCACCCGCTCGTCAGCGACATGAACGAGAAGGGGTCGCGGCAGGTCAAGGCGAACACGAAGAAGCTCGTGCTGATGGAGGAGCTGTTCGAGGATCGCCAGGTCAAGATCGACGATCCGATCGAAGCGGCGGCGACGTGGGTGCCGCGGCTGCGTCAGCAGGCGCACTTCGTGATCGTGCTGTCGCACCTGCCGCAGAAGGTCCAGCAGGACCTGCTGGCGAAGGTCGAGGGCATCGACTGCGTCGTGGGCACGCACGCACCGCTCGCGCAGCGCGCGACGTACACCGTCCAAGGCAGCTCGCTCGTGTTGTCGTCGCCGATCAACGGCACGAACATCGGCATCGTCGACTTCAACGTGAAGAACGGCGAGCTGTTGTTCGCGGACCGCACGCCGGTCGAGCGCGCGAAGGAGCTGATCCCGACGCAGCGCAAGTTCCTCGACGACATCGTCAAGCAGTTCGGCACCGACGACGTCGAGGTCGTGCGCGCA